>JBDSEW010000398.1:0-5415 GCA_039919825.1 Chitinophagales bacterium
TTTGTCGGGCTGAATGGGGGAAGGATACTTTCTTTCCACTGCACGACGACGCTCCTTTTCCATGTAGGCTCCCCGCACGAGCTTCAGCGCTAAAATAAAATCGCCTTCCCTTGCCATCTCTAACGAACCCTTTAGAAAATGAAGCCGGTCGACGCGGTACATTTGAAGCGTATTATAAACAATGGGTTTTTCCTTGTTGTAAAATCTCATCATTTCCATAGCCAGTTCATCTACCGGATCCTGGATCCAGGTTTCTTCAGCATCTATCATTATTCCGATTCCTGCATCGTGGGCTGCTTTACATATTTTGTGCAAACGGCCTTTTACTAAGTTCCAGGCAAGTATTTCTGCATCTGATAATTTTTCGCCGCTTTGCTTCTTCTCCAGCAATGCAAAGGCAGCAATACCCGTTACTTTTATGCTCACAAAAGGCACATGCTGATTTTGTTTTGCGAAATCAATCGCACGCAAAAACTCACTCACTCCTTTGTCAAATTCTTCATCGGTTTCTTTCGCCTCTACTCCATAGTCAAGAATGGTTTCAACGTGATGATCTGCCAGCTTCCCCGTAACAGCGGCACATTCCTGCAATGATTCTCCTCCACAAAAATGATCATAGATGGTTGCCTTCACCAAACGGTGAATCGGAAGCTTTAACTGAAAAGCCAGTGGAGTGATGCGCGTTCCTATTTTTACCAGCCAGTTTTGATTCATCAATGAAAACAGCCAGACAGATTTCTTCAGTTCTTTATCTGTTTTATAGGAAAAAGCAATTTCAGTATTTTCGAAGGAAACGGGGACGGCTACCTGGGGCATGAAGCAAATGTAGGAAATGAAGCATAAAGTATAAACTATGTACTATTAACTATGAGCTACAGATTTATCTGAATTTAGTATGACAATCAATAAACGACTAAGGGCTAATGACTTGGGTGTACGACAAATCATTCAGTTTTCTCGAGCAATGGTTGACGGGACGCCAACCATGGACTGTCAATCATAGGAAAGGTACTGTCCGTGGTCGGCGTCGCGCCGACCACAAAAACAAAGATTTGTCGTGCACCCAACGACTTGCAACCAGGACTTGTTTTCAGAAGATTTACTACTTTGAGCAAAAAAATAACGGATGAAAAACGCAATATTACATTTGAACTGTCCAATGGTGGTAGCTGCCACTGTGGCTTACTTTGCAGTTGGAGCTGTATGGTACACTGTGCTTTTCGGAAAGTACTGGGCCAGGGCAAACAAAATGGATACAGGTGACCGCAGCGGCATGGCCCGGTATATGATCATTGGCTTTTTACTTACATTTTTGATTGTAACCTGCACTGGGCTGCTGCTCAATTCTATCCGTTGCAAGGAATTAACTGATTGTTTTATGAGGAGCTATGTGATCATTGCAGGATTTGTGGTAGGACTTGTAGGAACAGCTTTAAACTATACCAAAAAACCTTTTGGGGTTTGGTTTGTCGATATTGGGTATCACCTGATTGGTATCCTGATCGCGGCATTGATTCTTGCCAAGTGGGGAATGACTTCAGGAAGTATTTAATCCGGATAACTTCACAGCATTGAATTCTTATAGTTGAAAGAACCTTCCATTTCTGATGAGATGGAAGGTTTTTTTGCAAAACTATTCTTCAAATGACTTTACAATTACCTGCTGTGGCAAACTCTTCGATGGTTTAAGTCCGAGCTCCTTCATCTTCTCCACCCTTCTCACAAGGTTACCTGATCCGGTGCGCAGTTTATTCATTGCATCGTCATGCGATTTTTTAGCTTCCTCCATTTTCTTTCCAATCATTTGCAAATCATCTACTAATCCCACGAACTTATCATACAAATCAGCTCCCTGCCTTGCAATTTCTTCTGAATTCCTGTTTTGTTGCTCTGTTCGCCAGAGATTGGAAATTGTTTTTAGGTTGGCCCAGATAGTTGTAGGACTTACGATTGCGATGTTGCGATCCCATGCGTAATGAAAGATTTCCGAGTCCATCTGCAATGCAGCGCTGAAGGCGGCTTCGCTCCACAAAAACAGAAAAACAAAATCAGGCACATGCGTACCCTCAGCAGTATGGTATTTTTTATCACTCAATTGCCGCACGTGATTTTTTACAGACTGAATATGTTCCTTAAGAAAACGGGAACGATCTTCAGGATTTAACGCATTTACAGCCTGCTCATAAGCAACCAGCGAAACTTTTGAATCAATAATAAGGTGCTTGTTACCCGGAAGAAAAATTACTGCATCAGGTTGAATCAATCGTCCATCAATATTTTGCGTTGCATGTTGCAATGTGTATTCACGGCCCCTGGCAAGGCCTGATTGTTCGAGAATCTTTTCCAAAATCATTTCGCCCCAGTTACCCTGCTGTTTTGAATCACCTTTCAATGCACGCACGAGGTTATTGGCTTCTTCAGATAGTTGCTTATTTAATTCATAGAGGCCCTTGATCTCTGTTTTCAAACTTACCTTTTCACGCAATTCCTTATCATAGGTTTCTTCTACCTTCTTTTCAAAATCTTTTATTTTTTCTCCCAACGGGAAAAGAAGGTCGTGCATATTCGTTTTATTCTGCGCTGTAAATTTTGCTGATTTCTCTTCAAGGATTTCATTGGCAAGGTTTCTAAATGTTGCAGAAAATTTTTGCTGCAATGTTTCCACTTCTTCTTTTTGAGAGGCAAGTTTTTCACCGAGATGTTCCAATGAGGTTTTGGATTGCGACAGATCTGCAATCAGCTTACGAATCACTTGTTCCTTTTCTGTAAGAGCTGCTCCAAGTTTTTGCATTTCAATTGCATGTTCAGCAATTTGTTTTTCGGATGTACTTTTTATGAGTTGAAGTGCCGCGATCTGCGGAGCTAAAAGCATACGTGCAATTACAAAACCAATCAGGCATCCGAATGCAACTGCTGCAATCAGTAGTATTGTTTCCATGGAATTGATTTGAAAGTGATGTTGAATGTTATTGGATCAAAATTTACTATTGCTATGGGTTTTGACATAAGAATTATTATTTCAGCGAGACCCTTAGAGGCTGCTTTGAAATTAATTTCTGCCTGCTTCATCAGTATAGCCTCACCCCGGCCCCTCTCCAAAGGAGAGGGGAGGCCCTGCGTCGCACGGTACCTGGCTGCTAAAAAAATGATCATTTTAAAATAGCCTGTGGCAAGGGCTTCTTCTTTCGTAGTGAATGCTAAACGCTGAAACCTGTTTGTCAGGTATTCCAGATCTGCCAGCTTCTTTCTGCCTGCAGCTGCAGCATTTCCAAACCATTTTTAGTTTTGGCTTGCTGCTCTTTTCCTTTTTTCAGAAAAAGTGTTTCTTCCGGGTTATAGACGAGGTCGAATAATAAATGGGACGGCGTAATGCTTTCATAGGGAATTTCAGGAGCATCATCCACCAATGGAAACATACCGCGTGGTGTTGTGTTGATGATGATTTTATTTTGACGAATGACATCCGGGTTTAAAGCATTATAACTTATTTCTTCCTCACTTGCAGGATTGCGTGAAACAAAGAGATAATCAATACCCATTTTTTTCAGGCTCCAGGCAACAGCTTTTGAACTTCCACCGGTGCCGAGGATGAGTGCGCTGTTGTGATGTGGTTCCAGTAATTGCATTATGGATTGCATGAAACCAAATACATCAGTATTGAATCCTTTTAATTTTCCCCCAGAAATTTTAATTGTATTTACCGCACCTATATCTCGTGCTGTGTCATCCAATACATCCAGGTATGGAATAACCGTTTCTTTATAGGGAATGGTAACATTTAAACCCACCAGTTCTTTTTCTGAATGGATCAATGAAGTGAAATCTTCAATAGCAGCAAGTGCAAAGTTTTCGTACGAGCAATCTATAATCCGTTCCCTTTGAAATTTTTCACCAAAATATTTTTTTGAAAAGGAATGCGTGAGGGGGTAGCCGATGAGGCCGTAGTGTTTCAAGGAGTAGTGGGTAGTGAGTAGTGGGTAGTGAGTAGTGAGTACTTAGTCGTGAGTCCTTAGTTGTTAGTGTGGCATTGGTAATTAGGTCATTCATGCATTACTATCATCAATTCTTAATTCCAAATTCACTTTTTATTCATAAAATAAACCATCGTATCTCCTCTCAATCCAACCCGCAGTGTTTCGAGTGGGATCACTTCATTGGCAGGAATATTTCCTAAATTGACATCTGTACCTACCAGTTTGATAAAGAACACCTGCTGCGATTTATTGGGTGCTTCCCACAAAATTTTTTCTGCAGGTATCTGTGTCAGAATTTCATCTACCAAACCTTCGCGTACTTCGCCGGTTCCACGGTAGATACCCACGTTGCCGCCCTCCCGTGCTTCTGCAATCACCTTCCACGCACCAGCTTCAATCTCTTCCTTCATCAGTTGAATCCACTTATACGGCGGAATAATTTTTTCAGCATCTTTTGAACCTACTTCTGAAAGAACGATCCTGTCTTTAGCCAGCTGCCGGATGAGGTTGCATTTAATATCGTGTGGAATTTCAAGTGAGCCATCCGATACTTCCGCATATTCAATTCCGTACTTGTCCAAAATCCTTACATATTCATCAAAGGCATCGTGGGCATAAAACCATTCCATCAGGCTGCCTCCGAAATACACCGGAATCTTAGCAGATTTATATACTTCAAGCTTTTCCTTCAGGTTAGGCGTAACTGCTGAAGTACCGAAACCAAGCTTCACAAGGTCAACATAAGGCCCAGCTATGGAAAGGAAATTTTCGACTTCGCGAACACTCAATCCCTTGTCCATAACCATGGTAAGTCCGTTGTTGCGCGGCTTTTGAGTGCGGGCAGGCAACCTGTCAAGTAAGAATTGCATCAAAGATTATTTGTACTGTTCTACAATAGAAGAAACAACAGCATCTTCCCTTAATTCGGGTGCGAATTTATACAACAATTTATGTTTTGAATAATGTGAGCTCAATCCTTCTTCCAGCCAGGCAAGCGCTTCACGCCGTTCTCCCACACGAAGCAGACACACTGCACGCATAAACGCATACGATGCTACCGGACCTTTTTCCAATGCTGCAAAGTCCATCAGTTGAATGGCATCTTCATAACACTCAAGGTCAATCAGGTAGCCCACCAACTTTTCATAATCGCTCTTATTCTTGTAGCGCTGATTAAGTGCCATCACCGACTGGCAGGCAAAAATAAACGGATCAATTTCGCCAAGGTTATAAAATCCCTGTGCCATGCCCATGAGGTAATTGACATTATCAGGCATCAGGCGCAATGCTTTCTTGTAAAAATGTACAGCATTCGTCCAGACTTTTTCTTTACGGAATGTTTCGCCAATCCTGAAGTAAGCATCGCAGTATTTAGGATCTACAGAAATGGATTTGCGGTAGTAGCCACGGGCCTTGTTATAATCCCTCAGCTTTTCATAGC
>JBDSEW010000015.1:0-11732 GCA_039919825.1 Chitinophagales bacterium
CTCCCGCTCTGTAAAGTTTAAAAGTTTCTGGTGGAGCATGGTAGCTTCATCACAAATTTCTGAATCAGCAAGCGTTCGCCGATGTAGCTCAGTTGGTAGAGCACATCCTTGGTAGGGATGAGGTCACAGGTTCGATTCTGGTCATCGGCTCAGTTTAAGTCGAAATTAAATTGTTCCCTGGAATTGGGAAGGTCATGTAGCTCAGTGGAAGAGCGTCCCGGTAAAGCCGGGAAGGTCATCCCGATCGTATCGGGATCATTGACACAAAAGTGGATGTGAATGATTGAATTCATAACATACATTTTTTCATTCAAACAGTACTTTAAACATTTTTAAACCTTCATCAAACATTAAGTTATGGCTAAAGAAAAATTCGAACGTACCAAACCGCACGTAAATATTGGTACAATCGGTCACGTGGATCATGGAAAGACCACGCTCACCTCTGCGATCACCTACGTGCTTTCCAAACAAGGATTGGCAGAAGTGAAGTCATACGACTCCATCGACAACGCTCCTGAAGAAAAAGAACGCGGTATTACGATTAACACTGCGCATGTAGAGTATCAGACGAAGACCCGTCACTATGCGCACGTTGATTGTCCCGGACACGCGGATTATATTAAGAACATGGTTACGGGCGCTGCCCAGATGGACGGAGCTATCCTTGTGGTAGCTGCTACTGATGGACCCATGCCGCAGACCCGTGAACATATTCTTTTGGCACGTCAGGTTGGTGTTCCACAGGTAGTGGTGTTCATGAACAAAGTAGATCTTGTTGATGATCCTGAATTTCTGGATTTGGTTGAAATGGAAATCCGCGATTTGCTGACTTTCTACAAGTTTAATGGCGATACAGCGGCAATTGTCCGCGGTTCTGCACTTGGAGCGTTGAACAACGATCCTGCAGGTTTGCAATCTATCCAGGATTTGATGGATGCTGTTGATAAGGAAATTCCCGTTCCTGCCCGTGCAGTGGATAAACCATTCCTTATGCCTGTTGAGGATGTCTTCTCCATTACCGGTCGTGGCACTGTTGCTACCGGTCGTATTGAAAGGGGAGTGATACACACTGGAGATGCTGTAGAAATTATTGGTCTTCAGGATCAGTCATTGAAATCGACAGTAACAGGAGTTGAAATGTTCAGGAAACTCTTAGATGCTGGTGAAGCCGGCGATAACGCTGGATTACTGCTGCGCGGTATTGAAAAAGACGATATCCGCCGCGGAATGGTGGTTTGTGCTCCCGGATCTATCACACCTCATACCGAATTCAAATGCGAAGTGTACGTACTTTCTAAAGAAGAAGGCGGTCGTCATACTCCATTTTTTAACAAATATCGTCCTCAGTTCTACCTCCGTACCACAGACGTGACTGGCGAAGTAGAATTGCCAAGCGGCGTTGAAATGGTAATGCCTGGTGATAACATTTCTATCACTGTGAAACTCATTACACCGGTTGCAATGGAAAAGGGATTGCGCTTTGCAATTCGTGAGGGCGGACGGACAGTAGGTGCAGGTCAGGTGACTGAGATTCTGAAATAGTAAATTTGCAGTTGATAGTGAGCAGTTGGCAATTTGCAGTTAGCAATGTAGTTTAGTAAAACATTGCAAACTGCAAGTTGCAAACTGCTTTCTGAATAAACGGGTGTATCTCAATTGGTATCCCGATTAAGTCGGGACAAACCACAGGCTGAGGATTTCGAGTAGAAAGAGAATAAGCGTGTGTGGCTCAATTGGTATCCCGATTAGGTCGGGACAAAACCACAGGCTGATAAGTTCGAGAGAAAGAAAATAGACGGGTGTAGCTCAATTGGTAGAGTAGTGGTCTCCAAAACCATTGGCTGAGGGTTCGAGTCCTTCCACCCGTGCAAAAAAATTAATAACAGGCCTTAAATTTTTATATGAATCAAATCACTAATTTTTTCACCGAAACCTATAATGAGCTCATGCACAAGGTTTCGTGGCCCACATGGGAAGAACTACAAGCCAGTACTGTAGTAGTAACCATAGCGGCTATCATCGTAGCCTTTATTGTGTTTGTGATGGACAAGGCAGCAGATTTGGCAATGTCTACATTTTACCATTTATTCTAATCCAAATTTAAGGAGTCATGTCTGAAGAGAAAAAATGGTATGTAATGCGTGTGATCAGCGGAAAAGAACGCAAGATCAAGGAGTATATAGAGAACGAAGTAAGCCGAAGCGGGTGGAATGAAATTGTTTCGCAGGTACTGGTGCCGATGGAAAAAGTTTACAAGGTGAAAGACGGCAAGAAAGTGATTAAGGAACGCACTTTTTACCCGGGTTATGTTTTACTGGAAGCCAATGAGTTGAAGATGAATGGCGATATGTTTTCGGCAATTAAGAACGTTTCGGGAGTAATTAATTTTTTAGGAGGTGCCAAGCCACAGCCACTTCGCAAGCCTGAGGTAAACCGAATTTTAGGGAAGGTGGATGAAATGGCAGAGGTTGGTGAAACAATCAGTGAACCGTTCCTGATAGGCGAAAATGTAAAGATCACCGATGGTCCGTTCAATGATTTTATCGGGTTGATTGAAGAAGTAAATGAGGAGAAAAAGAAATTGAAGGTGACGGTAAAAATCTTTGGCAGAAAGACACCGGTGGAATTAAATTATGCCCAGGTAGAGAAACAATAACTAATAATCAATCAGCGAAGAAGGTTGGATCGTTGACCGGAGAAGGCTTCACTCTGGTTACGTGGCAGTTTCAGCGGCCTCATTGATTTTTTAAATACAATCAATCATTTTTCGAAACATCTGCATTCTTTGTTAAGAGGAGTCAGAAATAAACAAGAATAAATCATGGCAAAAGAAATTGAAACCTTCATAAAGCTCCAGGTAAAAGGTGGTGCAGCTAACCCAGCTCCCCCAATCGGTCCAGCCCTGGGTGCAAAGGGTGTTAACATCATGGAATTCTGCAAGCGGTTCAATGCGCAAACGCAGGATAAGCCCGGCAAAACTCTTCCAGTAGTAATTACCGTTTTCAAAGACAAGTCTTTTGAATTCGTTATCAAACAACCTCCCGTTGCAATATCATTGCTCGAGGCGTCGAAGAAAGATAAAGGCAGTGCTGTTCCCAACCGTAATAAAGTGGGAACTGTGGACTGGGACCAGATTAAAAAAATTGCAGAAGAAAAGATGAGTGATTTGAATTGCTTTACCATTGACTCTGCAATGAAAATGGTGGCAGGTACAGCGCGGTCTATGGGATTGACTGTTGAAGGAACAGCACCCTGGGCAAATTAGACTTCATTAACACTTACTATTTGCAAAAAAATAAACCCTGGCAGTTAGCCAGGGTTTATTTTTTTGAAGTGCTCTTATTGGCGAGAAAATAATTCAACCTGGTTGATATCAATATTCGTTCAAGAGATTGCGAATATTGTTAATGGAAGATTAAGCTACTTTATTCAAGTTGATTTTGCCCTTTGCCTGCTGAATACTCATTCTTCCTTGATACCTCTTCCTTCCTTCAGAATTTTTCCTTCTTCTTTCAGCTTCTTCATAATAGCATCAAGAATGCCATTGATAAACTCTCCACTTTTAGGCGTGCTGTATAATTTAGCCAGCTCAATATATTCGTTCATAGAAACCTTTACAGGAATTTCCGGCAGGTAAAGCATTTCACTAACAGCCATCTTCATCAAAATAAAATCCATCATTGCTAATCGTTCCTTGTCCCAGTTTTCGAGGAAAGGAGCAATCAACTCATCCAATTCTGTTTCATAATGAAGCGTGGTACGGAGCAGTTGAACTGCAAATTCTTTTTCTTCTTTGGTTTCCTTTGACTTGTTAATTACAAATGATTTTTGATCAGGTGACAGCATCTCAATGGTATTCATCACTGAATGGTAAATGGCGTCCTTATCATCCAGCCATCCTGGAAACAAATCTTCAATGTGTTGCTGAAATGTTTCGTTTGGGTAGAGAATTTTCTTGTAGAGCAACGAAATAATTTCCCGGTCTTCCGGCAAGAGTGGATTTTCTTTGTGTGAATAGCTATTGTATTCAGGTGTCTTTTTAAGTGCCTGAAAAAACTGACGGAAGTAATCTTCTTCAATGCGGTTGTCCAGTTTTTCACGGCGCATTTCCTTATGCAATCCTTCAATCTCTACCAAATGCTGAATAATGGGATTATGAAAAAGCTGTACGGAAAGAAAATTATCTTCGGCAGAAGGTATGTGCTTTCCTGCGCGTATCTGTACATCCTTAATGACAAACTCTGCAGTTTTTGAAAGTATGTAGAGGTTGTAAAGAAATGCCCTATAGAAACTATTGATATTTTCAAGCATTGTTTTCTCTAAACGCTCCACTGTTTTTTCACTATCATGTGTATGCGCATAAACTGTTTGCATCACTTTTATACGAACATTTCTTCTGGAAAGCATGGTGTTAGATTAAAAAATTTGGGAGAGGAATACCTGCAGATAATGTCCGCAAAAAAATCTGAGGTTCATTAAAGGATGCCAGGTTGCAAAAATCAGTATTGTGCAATGCAGGGATACCTCCCAGCATAATAAGTTTTAACAACTGTAAAGGAGTAATTATCGCTTTGAATTTAAATGTGCTATGCTCCTGATGCGTACTTCAGCCATTTCATTTGCAGCCTTGTAAGTAGGTATGTTTTTCTCTTGCGCATAACTGAAAATATCAAGCGTGCGCTGATAGATTTTTTCTGTTTCGGTTTTTACCCGATCACGGTTATAAACTTCGAGCTCCATACCTACATTAATTAAACCACCGGCGTTAATTACAAAATCAGGGGCATACAATATTCCCTTATCGATAAGCATTTGACCGTGTATTTCCTCGACAGCGAGTTGGTTATTTGCAGCGCCCGCTATAATGGAGCATTTCAATTTTTCGATGGTCTCATCATTCACAGTTGCTCCCAACGCACAGGGGGCATAAATATCAACGTCAATAGTGTAGGTTTCTTCGGGCTTAACAATGATGACTTTGTGTTGTTTGCTTATGGCTGTAAGTCGGTCTTCAAAAATATCTGTTACAAAGATCACGGCGCCTTCCTTTTCCAGTAAATTCACCAGGTGTTCTCCTACATGACCTACACCCTGCACCATTACTTTCTTTCCACGAAGTGAATCATTGCCATACACTTTTTTTGCCGCGGCTTTCATCCCAACATACACTCCAAGAGCAGTAAAAGGGGAAGGATCTCCGCCACCACCCAAATATTCGGGAAGCCCCGTAACATATTTGGTTTCGCGTCCGATCCATTCCATATCTTCTTTTGAAGTTCCTACAT
This sequence comes from Chitinophagales bacterium, assembly GCA_039919825.1. Lineage (GTDB taxonomy): Bacteria > Bacteroidota > Bacteroidia > Chitinophagales > UBA10324 > JACCZZ01. The sequence goes on from JBDSEW010000015.1 coordinate 5,289, forward strand.
CCTCAGCGGTGATATATTTTCCACTCAGGCTCTGTACAAATTTTCCGTACCTGCGAAAGAGTGCTTCTGATTTATCTTTTCTTGAATCGCCGATAATAACTGCTTTTCCACCACCAAGATGCAAACCTGTGATGGCTGCTTTATAGGTCATCCCGCGCGACAGTCGAAGCGCATCGGTTATTGCATCCTCGTCATTGGCATAGTTCCAAAAGCGGGTACCGCCCAGAGCAGGCCCCAAAACAGTGTTGTGAACAGCAATAATGGATCTCAGCCCTGACGCTTTATCGTGGCAAAACACCACTTGTTCATGGTCCATGGAAGCCATTTGTCCGAAAACTGAAAAGGGAGAAGAAACTTCTGCGGGAGCGTTGGTAGCGACAGCCATCAGGAATGATTTTTTATGGAAGTAAACAATGAATTGGATAAAATTAGCCGCCTTTTTTTCTATTACATTTGCTTTGGAATGACTTAAAGATGGTTGGTGGCTGCAAAGGTCTCAAAGGTAGTTTTATTTTTTTGAGAAGGCAATGCCACCATCTGTGAGTATACGGGTATGAACTATTTAAGATCCCTCAATAAATATTTGTACAGGTACCGGTTGAGTCTGGTAATGGGCATCTTATTTATTGCCTGCTCTAATCTGTTTGGCGTATATGCTCCACAGGTGGTCCGTCATGCGGTTGATATGATCAGCAACCAGATATATTACCACCAGTTTTATTCCGGATCGGGATTGGAAGGGGAATTCATGGGTCAGTTTGGTGTTTCCATACTTCTTTTTGGTCTGGTAGTGGTGATGCTCGCTATTATGAGGGGTATCTTTTTGTTTTTTATGCGCCAGACAATCATTGTGATGTCGAGATTGATAGAATATGATCAAAAGAATGAGATTTTTAATCATTATCAGCAGTTGCATCTTGATTTTTATAAGCGCAACAATACGGGCGACCTGATGTCGCGCATCACCGAGGACGTTTCACGGGTTCGCATGTATACCGGCCCTGCAATTATGTACACTATTAACCTGCTCGTGCTTTTTTTCATGGTAATATATACCATGGTTCGCGTAAATCTTGAATTAACCCTTTATACAGTAGCTCCGTTACCGGTTTTGGGGTATTCCATCTTTTACGTGAATGGAATTATCCAGCGAAAAAGTGAACGTATTCAGCAACAATTGTCTTTTTTGACTACGGTCGCACAGGAATCCTTTTCGGGTATCAGGGTAATTAAGTCATATGTTCAGGAGAAATTTATGAATCAGTATTTCAATGAGGAATGTGAAAATTACAAGACCAAAAACCTGGAGCTTGCCCGGGTGGAAGCCATCTATTTCCCTATTATCTTTCTGTTAGTTGGATTGAGCACCGTTCTCACCATTTTTATTGGAGGAACGAAGGTGATACAGGGAGAAATTACGGCGGGCAATATCGCTGAGTTTGTCATTTACATCAATATGTTGAGTTGGCCAATTGCATCTGTAGGATGGGTAATGGCACTGGTACAGCGTGCCGCAGCTTCCCAAAAACGGATTGATGAGTTTCTAAATGTACAACCGGAGATTTCCTCCCCCACTTTGAAAGAGGAAGAAATTAAAGGCCACATTGAATTTCGGGAGGTATCGTTTACGTATCCGAATACGGGTATAAGAGCTCTGAAAAATATGTCCTTTACGGTAAAGCAAGGGCAAAGGATGGCGGTAATAGGTAGGACGGGATCCGGAAAGTCTACATTAGGTCAATTGATAGTGCGCATGTACGATCCCGATTCGGGGGCGGTGCTGATGGATGGGATTGATATACGTACCATGAATTTGAATGCCCTTCGCCGCCAGGTTGGGTATGTTTCGCAGGATGTTTTTCTGTTCTCTGATTCCGTTTTCAATAATATTGGTTTTGGAATGAATGCAGAAGATTTTGATGCAAAGAGCGTAACTGAGGCAGCTACTTATGCTGCTGTCCATTCTGATATTATTCAGTTACCTGACCAATACCAGACCGTTGTAGGGGAACGGGGCGTTACCTTATCCGGCGGGCAAAAGCAACGCATTTCCATTGCCCGGGCACTGATCAAAGATCCGAAGGTGGTAGTTTTTGATGATTGTCTTTCAGCAGTGGATGCACAAACGGAAAAAAATATCTTGGGTTACTTGAATGATTTTCTCCGTGATCGCACCACGATCATCATTACACACCGTATTTTTTCATTGTTCAATTTTGACAAGATCATTGTGGTTGACGATGGATTAATAGTAGAAGAAGGTAATCATACTTCTCTGATGCAGCAGAAGGGAGTGTATTTTGAGCTGTATGAACGCCAGCAATCTGAAGAAAAAAGCATGGCAGATTCTTCTGTTTCTTCTTGATTATTGAAACCTGCGGTTTAACCAGGGAATCAATGACTTTGATTACAACTCGAAAGTAGCTACTTCAAGAGCACCTGAAAAGATTTTGAATTTAGAACCGGAAAACAATATATTTGCGAAGCTTAGAAACCAAACATATATACTGTGGAGGAAAAAAAAGGAAATTTCAAGTCGGATTCTGTTTACTCTAAAAAACTGAGAGCCGGTAAAAGAAGGACTTATTTTTTTGATGTAAAGTCAACAAAAGCCAGTGACTACTTTCTTACTATTACAGAAAGCAAGAAACGGCAGGATGACAGTTACGAGCGTTTTAAAATATTCCTCTACAAAGAAGACTTTAATAAGTTTCTTGAGTCGTTGACGGAAACCATTGACCATGTGAAAACAGAGTTAATGCCGCATTACGATTTTGATGAATTCGCAAAGCGCCAGGCAGAATATGAGCGGAATCGCGAAAACAACCGGATTGAAGCGGAGACTGAAACCGAAAACCGGGATGTGTCTTCTTCTACTCCTGATCAGGAAATGAAGAGCAATGATGAAGTTGTTAATGAGACTCAGCCAATTCCTCCTTCGTCAACTCCACCACCGCCGCCAATAGAGCATGTTGACGATGATGATTTAAAGTGGTAGACGCAAATTATTGAGCAAAAAATAAAACTCTCCGAAAGGGGAGTTTTTTGTTTCAGGTGATTAATGTAACCAATAATTTCTTTCATCATCGTTATCCTGAGATTTACTGATTTCAAATAGATATTTCCAGTGTGGAAAATCTTAATAGCTTCATCAAAAATTACAACTCATGAAAAAACTTTTTACACTGATATTATTTCTTCCGCTCATCGCTTTCAGTCAGCAATCTTCACCCGATGTGAGTGCTATGAAAATTGAAATAGTACAGCTCCCTAGAAGGGATGTGTTAACTATTCGTGAAACCTGTACGATGGCGACTATAGGAGCCACTTTAGGTAAGCTTTATGGTGAAATGGGAAAATACATGGCTGATCATGAATTGCACATGACAGGACCAGTTTTTGCCATTTACCATAGCAGCGCTCCTCAGAAATTATTTTAAAATCAGGGGTACAGGTAGACAAAGTTTCCGAAAGTACAGATCGTATCAGGGCATTGAAAACTGTTGCGGGTAAAGCGGTGAGGGCATCCTATTATGGTGATTACAGTAATCTGCCAAGTGCTTATCCACTGATTAAGAAATGGATGGGAAGTGAACAAGTAAAGCAAACAGGCTCTCCATGGGAAGCCTATGTAACTGAGCCCACCAGTGTAAAGGATATGAAGGATTGCCTTACAGAAATCTATTATCCCATTCAATGATAAATCGGGTTTCAATAGGTTTAATCAGGTGTTTCAAACTGGTTATACCCTCCTAAGCTGATGGTGGAGGATGAAGTATAGTTTGCTTCACAAATTGCGGTCAAATGCGTTAATTTGCACCTTCATTTTTAGGTTTTTTAAAACGTTAATGTTATGAGATTTCAATCCACTATATGTATTGCAAGTCTGTTGCTTGCGGTATTTATCACCAATGCTGCCATGGCACAGTTTAAATATATTTCCCCGGTGCCCGGCAGCACTTATCATCACCCGGAAACGAATATTATTCTAAAAAACGGCGGAATGATCGATGTACAATCGTTGAATGTTGATTTAATCAGCATTACAGGTTCAACCAGCGGAGTGTACAACTGCCGAGTTGTGTTGTCTGATGATGGAAAGACTGTTGTTATTTACCCTTTGAAAAAGTTTTCAGAAGGTGAACAGGTAATTGTAAATATTGCTGACGGCTTTCGGAAAAAGAATGGTGAAATCATTTCAGGAACCTCATTTCAGTTCAGCATCCGTCCTGTTTATTCACCGTCTGATAAAGCAAGTATAAGAAGCGCTTTAAAATACGCAAAGGACATAGAATTTATTGATGCAGGAATACCAATAGATGCACCTTCAAATACAGTAAGGGACGAATGTGAAATGCCGGACTATGTAATTACTTCTACGGGCAATGAATTAAAGCAGGATGTTTTTTACTATAATTTCAGAGGGGGCGACGGATGTTTTGGAAAGTCAATTATCAGCAACGAGGGTGATTCTATATACGCCACTTTTGATGTTGAACGCGGTATTGGCTTTACGTTAAACAGGAATGGTTACCTGACTTATTACAATTATGTTGACAGTTGCTTCGACATGATGGATTCCTCTTACAATGTGGTGAAGCAGTATTTCATGGGTAACGGATTCCGTGCTGATGAGCATGAGTTTTTAATTTTTCCGGATGGACACAGCTTTATGATGTGTTATGATATTCATCCGAATCTCGACCTTTCTGATTTGGGCGGCCTGGATACGGTAGACGTAATTGGTTGCGTAATTCAAGAGCTCGATGCTGATCAAAATGTGATCTTTCAATGGCGTACCTGGGACTATATGCTCTATACGGATGCTATTGCATGGACGGAAGATGACATCGCTCAGGGGTTGCCGGTTTTTGACTGGGTTCATGGTAATTCCATTGAAGTAGATACTGACGGAAATATCATGGTGTCATTCCGCCACCTTTGTGAAATTACCAAGATCAATTTGGCAACGGGTGATATCATGTGGAGAATGGGTGGGGACATTAACCAGTTTACATTTGTGAGCGACCCTGATGCCAAACATTTCAGTGGTCAGCACCATTTCAGGATACTTGATAACGGAAATTATACGCTTTTTAATAATGGTAATAATGTAACTCCTAATGTATCGAGCGCAAAAGAATACCAGCTCGACCAGGTGAATAAGGTTGCTACCATGGTCTGGAAGTATCAGCATCCAATGGTTGGAACGGTTAATGTTTTTGGCCCGGCTATGGGAAGCGTTCAGCGGCTCTCCAATGGAAATACTTTTATCAACTGGGGTTTATTGGCCAACAATATAAATATGAACCAGGCACCACGATTTTCAGAAGTAGATGCTTCAGGCAATATCGTGTGGGAATTTAATTTTACGAATGAGTATTACATTTCTTACCGGGCACTGAAGTTTGACTGGAACCCTTGTGCACCTGTGGTTGACGCGTCGTTTCAGCTCACTTTTATCAATACTGATTCTGCAGTGATTACATGGAACCAGCCCAACCTGAATTCTTCGTACATTTTTCAATACAAATTAATTGCTTCAGCTAATTGGATATCAATCCCGGTAATTACCGATATGATCTCCTTGGATAATCTGCAACCGGAATCATCTTACCAGTGGCGCGTTCAATCTGTTTGTTCCTCCATTAATGATTCATCGGTATATTCTTCCATTCAAGAATTCACTACATTGAGTACTGCTGTCTCGCTTATTTCCGGTGAGCCGGTTTCAATATTGATCTATCCAAATCCTGCAGATGAAAATTTAATGATTTCCTTTTCAATGAATCAAAGCCTTCCGGTTACACTTTCTCTAACCAATTTTCTCGGACAAGAAAGATTAAAGGAAAGCTGGACCTCAATTTTTGGAATCAATAACAGATTACTAGATATAAAACAACTGCCTGCCGGAGTTTATGTGTTAACCTTGAAAAGCCTGTATTCTGAATCGAGGAAGCAAATAATAATCCGTTAGAAACTATTGCTTCAATAGTTTTACCCGATGAACTTTGTTTTGGAACTGTAACTGCAGAAAATATATTCCATTTGGATTGTTGTAAAGATCTACCTCTATGTTATTTATTCCAGGAGAAAGGCCAACCTCTTGTTTTGCAACCAGCCTTCCCACATTATCGAAAATACTGTAATCAGCGAATGATACTTCATCTGCAACCACTTGAATGTTGAAGAGATTATTGGAGGGATTTGGGTAAACCAGGATAGATTCACCGGCCACAGTTACTCCGGATAGATCATCAGCCTTAGTTCCTTCACGAAAAGGAGTACAGTGGAAATGAAAAGCACTGCTGTCAATTAATCTTGCCACTACTGCATCAATACCACCGTGATAGCTTCCATATAATTTGTGTATTGCACCACCCAACTGAGGGCCGATATCAATGCTTCTGGAGTTAAAGGCAACATACAATTCTCCATACCTGG
>JBDSEW010000018.1:0-3370 GCA_039919825.1 Chitinophagales bacterium
AGGGTGTATTTAGAATATGCATTATGTTTTAGGCAGTTAGCGGTTAGTAGTTTGCAATTTGTAGTTGGCAGTTGGCAATTTGCAATTAGCAATGATTAATTCTATTGGTATCTTAAATACTACGATCTGCGACTTCGCCTCAACAGTTCATAGTTTATAGCTTATAGTTCCTAGTTCACCTACTTATGGCTCACAAAAATCGGCAGCGACTGGTTCTTCAACAATTTAGACGCAGCACTTCTTGAAAAAAAACGGGAAACAGCGTTACGTCCGAATGCACCCATCACGATCAACGGATTTTTCATCCGCTCAGCAACATTCAGAATTGCATCTTCCGCTTCACCGGCAAGCGTTTCATAACTGATATTGTGATAGTGAACAGTTAAATATTCGCGCATTAATTGTTCATATTCCAGTGTTTCTTCTTTTGTTTTTGTAATGGACAGGAGCGTGACTGATAGTTTTTGGGAGAGGTCAGTGAACAACTGTGTGAATTGCTTTACAGCATATACTGATGGCGGCTTGCCATCAAAGGAAAGCAGCAGGCTTTCAATGGGTTCGAAATGATCCGGTACTGCCATCACAGGACATTGCGCATCAATCAGCATGTCTTTCAGAAAGCTGGCTTCACCCATTACGTTGGAGAAGAAAGTGCGATAACCGATTATTATCAAGTCGGCAAATAAGCTTTCACGCACCAATTCATTCACGGGTACTCCTTTGTCAAGATGTACCTCGTAACTTATTCCTCTTGCTTTACAAATGTTTTCAAATTTTACAATACTCTCCCTGAACTTTCCATCATCTTCATGTTCCATTTTTTCAAGCAGTGCAGAATTGAACGTGAAATAATCTTCACCGAATAAAGTCGCATACCCTACATAACTGAGGTCTTCGATAAAAACACCTACAATCATGGCCCTTCCATTTTGTGAAAGATGAAAAGCATATTCCAGTGCACCTTCCGAGAATACTGTACCATCAAATGCAACAAGTATCTTTTTCATGGTTATTTATTTAAGATGTCATGATAAAAACAATGTAGAGTAGTTGAAGAAAAGACCTTCATCATTCGGGCGTTACGTCATGCAGGATTTCTGCAGTAAGTAAAGTTAGCGAATTGAAAGAATGACACTGAAAATAATTTCATTAAAAATTGCCCGGGTTGTAAAAGGCGGAGTGTTATACTTTCTGCGTGGTTGCACCGGCCGTTTTTTCGTGCGGGCTAATGATTGCGATTGGTTCTCTTGATTTCCTGTTCAATTGAAAGTGAACAAGTATCATCGCTGTCAATAACAAGAGTGCAACAAATTGATGCAGTACGCCATAGGTTAAAGGAATCTTTCCGAGGGAATTCAGGAGCGTGGCAATACCAAGGATCACCTGCAATGTTACAAGCAGTGGTAAGGAAATCAATAAGTTTTTGAAGTAGGGTGTTGTACTGTGGTTTCTTCCTTTCCAGTAGAAATAGTAAATGCAAAAAGCAACTATAAATCCAAGTGAACGATGTACTACTTGTATCATTCCAATATTTTCAATAAGGTTGAGCGGCCAGGGCTGCAGGATAAAAATTCCATGTGGAATGTAACCTGCTCCTATTTTTGGAAATGTTGGATAGAACAAAGCTGCTTTGTTTCCCGCCATTAATCCACCATAAAATATCTGGATGAAAATGAGGAGGAGCAGGACTGAAGAGAAATTCTTCATCGATAAAATATTTCCTTCTTCCTGCTCAGGTTGCAATAATTCCAGCGCTACCCAAAGCAAATAGCCATAAAGCAATAGCGCGAGTACCAGGTGTGCACTGAGGTTGATCGGGTTCACCCATGGTTTGTCGATCAGCCCGCTTTGTACCATAATCCAACCCAGCAAACCCTGCATTCCGCCGAGTACAAAAATAATCAGCAGTTTTTTAGCCAGCTTCAAGTCAATCATTTTTCGAATCAAAAAATAAACAAACGGAATAACAAATGCGAAGCCCATCAACCGCGCCCACAGCCGGTGTAAAAACTCCCACCAGAAAATGGATTTAAATCCATCGACTGTCATTTCACTGTTCATCAGTTTATATTGCGGGAATTGCTTGTATTGATCGAAGGCCTGCTGCCACTCATTAGCATTCATCGGCGGAATGGAACCCATGATCACATTCCATTCGGTAATAGAAAGGCCGGAACCGGTGAGACGCGTAATTCCACCCAGCAATACCTGGATCATGATCATAAACACGCCCAGCAACAGCCAGTAACCGATTAATTTGCGGGAAGGAGAAGTCATGAGACAGGAAAAAATGCAAAGGCAAAAATACAATGGAAAGGCATCTGCTGTGGTATGTCTCCTATAAATAAAAATGAAAACACTTTGTGAAAGGTGTTTTCATTTTAAGCAGTTCTTCTGTGATCCGTTTTATTGATAATAAGCGAGTCCAAAACTTATGATTATTTCACCGGCTTTTTTAACAACCCGTCTTTTTGCATCTGATCAAATACAAGGGAGGTATATACTGCGCTTTCAGTAGCCATATCAGTAGGGTTGTAGGCTTTTGATTGAATGGAATAAAGTAACTCATTGGTATTCGCATCAAATAGATTGCCCTCGATGAAATAGGTTTGATCAGTTGTGTAGTATCCTGGTGTGGTAACTGTTGTATTCATGTAGTTGTAATAACCGTAAGGACTGCGGTAGTACCCGCCATAAGCACCGTAACCACCGTATGCACCTCCATAATAAGAACCTCCATATCCGTATCCATAGCTTGGTGTGTAGCTGGTGGTGCCCGGAACGTACTTCGTTTCGCTTGTACTGTTAATCACGGCTACCGTGAAAATTGCATCACAGCCGTTCTCCTTTATTTTTTGAATCAGCAAGCTGGTATCAACATTTGAAAGGTTGGGAGGAAAAATATCCAGGCTTTTAAGATTGCCGACTCCATGAGCTGTGGCTGCGCGGGACAGGTCATTTTCTATGGTGGTTTTGGCATCAAGGCTTCCTGACATCACCGCGATGAACACTTTTTTGTAAGTAGGATCTTTACTCATGGCTTCTTTGTTCACCCATGAGCCGGTGATTTCCTGCGAAATACCACAAGATGAAAATCCTATTACCAAAGAAAGGAGCAGAATAGAGAGTATGTTTTTCATTTTGCAAATGTATATTTTTCCATTTAGAATTTTAACAAAAGCGGAAATCTGTGACGGCGCAGGCTAAGCAAATTGAATTTCTTTACGGGATTGACCAGCAGATATTACAGTGCTAAACTGATTTGCTCATCACCTTCCTGGTAAGGCAAAAAGGTCAGGATCAGTTGCAGCATTTCATCCGTAGTTTTCATGCTTCCGTTTCTACCTTCTACCTGTTGAGGTGGGTGGTG
>JBDSEW010000034.1:0-12907 GCA_039919825.1 Chitinophagales bacterium
AATGCCAGCGTGCCCGTTGCGCGGATGATAATGGTCTCAAGGGTTATGGTGGGAAAAAATTTGATATTGAAGAAAGTGAAAAGAACCACGTACAGGAGAATAAGGCTCCACAGCACAGTATCATATACCTGCTTTTGACGGTTCCATAAAACTCCCTTGTAAGCAACACTCATGACGATACAAAAATTTTGAATTGAAGCATCACTTTTCAATTGCGAATGATCAATTAAGAATTACGGTCACCAACACCGTCCTAAGTCTTATGTCTTAAGTCCTTCAACTATCACTATGATCTGTCAAACACCGTCCCGCATCCTGGCTCCTGGTTCCTTTTCAAAACTCAATCTTCGCAAGCACCTGGTGATTGATCGTATCATTCACTTCCACTGAAAATGGAGGAGCAATGTCTTTCAGGTTAAAGAGGTAAATGGAATTTCCACCCATCATGCCAAGCACGCGGCTTGTTTTTTCTGATGAATTTTTTTTCGAATAGCTAATGCTCACCAACTCTGACGCAGGATTGAACTTTGAAATTTGTACAATCTCCAGCATCGTTCCACCAGCATAATTTTTTTTGATGTTGAACATATACTTTTCACTCACTACTGATCGCAGCAGTTCTGGAAATGCAATATTCTGTTCGGTAAAATCTTCCGGTGGAAATTGTGGCGCCATCAGGTAGGCGCTTACTGTAAGAAGCGGCAATACCACTCCAATTGCCAGCCACATTCGGAAATGTCTTTTTCGGAGTGGCGCTATCATGAAGTTTTCCTCTTAAGTTGACGTCGAAGAAGATACGGCCACAGCAAGGTACTGCCAGGAATCAGCAGCAATCGAAAACCAATGGATGCTCCCTTTGCCTGTTCATCAAACTGATCCACCCACCTGAATACGAAAAGCAGTGCAAAAATAAATCCGGCAACAAGGTAGAGGAATGCAACAATAAGCAGCAGGTAAATCATAATTCAGTTAATCAATTGAAATTTAGGAATTAAAGTGAGAAAATTTTAGAATAATTTCCAGGACGTGAATCGCAACAGCCACTTTTCGGCACAGGTATTACAAATGAAGATAAATGACAGTAGACATGAATGAAATCAATACTGCAAAAGTATTGAATGGAAATTGCCGGGATTGTCTTCTTCGCTACATAAACATAAAAGCCGCACCGCTAAGTATCAATTAACAGGATATAGGTTAATTGAAGAAATTTGAATTCATAACCACACCGGTAAGATGCAGAAGATTCAGTTTATTGAATAATCAGCTTTCCTGTGGTAATGATATTATTCTTTTCATCGGACAACCTGAAAAAATAAACTCCAGCTGCCATTCCATTGCGGAAAATTTTTATGCTGCTTCCATCCAGTTGGTTCATAGTAGTTACTATTTTCCCCTGAAGATCCTGTATCACCAAAGTACTGTTGTGCAGTGTAAAGCCATTGGCAAACTGCAACACGGTGAATGATTCAAATGGATTAGGAGAAACTATGGTACTTACCAAAGAAGGAGATTCCTGAACACCAACAGAAATTACAACGATAGTGTCTGAAAAAGTAGTACAACCTGGAGCATAAGTTACCGATACGCTATAGGTTCCATTCACAGCAGGTGTATAAATTTGGTTCGTAGCTCCGGCAATTGGTGAAGCGTTGTAATACCATTGATTTCCCGAAGATGCACTCGAAATAAGATCACTGTCTACAAATGAAATCACGGGAACCGGCGGATAAGCCACCACATTCACTGATAATGAAGTATCCTTCAGTGCGCATACACTATTTCCAAAAACGCTGATGTCTCCCGATGAAGATCCAAATAATACGGTGATGGAAGTATCTCCCTGTGAGCTGATAATGGTTGCATCCAAAGGTACGGTCCAATCATATTCAAGTCCGTCGACAGAATTAATGGTGTAAGTTGCTGTATCGCCGCTGCAAACGAATAATGGTCCTGTTACAGGTGGAATTGGTGGAATTCCAGCCAGCACAGTCACTGCCAGAAAAGTATCCTGAAAGGCACATGCACTACCTGCAACCAGTGAAATTCCATCTGAGATAGTTCCAAAAAATACCGTAATAGAGGTGTCGCCCTCTGATGCAACGATGGTGGCATCAAATGGTACTGTCCAGGAATAATCAACTCCCACTACCGAACCAACGGAAAAAGTAGCAGTATCGCCACTGCAAACAGATGATGGGCCAACAATGGGTTGAATAGGCGGCACACCCGGATGAACCATTACATAGAGAGAAGAAGTTATTGTTTCACAAATGGAAGATGCCGAAAATGTGACATCTCCGGAGTTATCGCCAAAAATTACAGTGATCAGGGTGTCTCCGTCTATCGACAATATCACAGTTCCTGCCGGGACATCCCAATCATAAGAATCTGCACCCTCAACAGTGGAAACAATATACAAGGCAGTATCTCCGCTGCAAAGTGCAGTTACACCGGTGATGTCGTCAGGTGCATTCAGCAACGGGGTAACCGTTACAAAAAGAGAAGCCACAGCAACATTGCAATCTCCCGTTCCAGTGGATATTTTTATTTCGCCGGAGGAGGCACCAAGAGATACTACAATCAGCGTATCTCCCTGCCCGGACATGATGGTTGCATCATCCGGCACTGTCCACACGTAATCAGTAGCACCGGCAACGGGTGTTACAAAGTAACTCAATGAATTTCCTTCACAACCGGCAGTAGCTCCGTAGATGCTATCAATGGGTAAAAATTCACCAATTACTTCTACTGCAAAACTTGTAGATACAGAGTCGCAGAATCCATTTGCTGTTACCGAAACGTTGCCTGAAGTGGAATCAAATTGAACCACGACCAGCGTATCACCCTGAGAAAAAATGATCGACGCATCTTCAGGCACAGTCCAGTCATAAGAAAAGGCATCCGGCACAGCAGGAACATTATAAGAAGCTAATCCTCCCAGGCAAATTGCAGTATCACCTATTATTTCACCGATAGGAGGAAGATCAAAGTGAACAGCCACTGCAATACTGGCACTGATGGTATCGCAATTATCTGAGGCCGTAACTGTTATTATACCTGAGTTTTCGCCTAACGACACTACCATAAGCGTGTCATGCTGAAAAATGATGTTGGCATCCGGAGGAACAGACCAGTTATAAGAAAGGGCATTTAGAACAGGCGAGATGTAATAGGTTTTCGTAGCTCCATGACAAAAATCAGAGTCTCCGGAAATGGTACTGATAGATAGCAAAGGTGGTATAACGATAACAGGAAGCTGCGCAAGAGAAGTATCACAATCGGCTCCGGCTACCACAGAAATAGTTCCGGAGGCCACGCCAAATGTTACGGTTATCAAGGTATCACCCTGTATAAAAACGACTGAAGCATCCTCGGGTACGCTCCATTCATAAGAGATGGCACCATTAACCGGTGAAATAGAATAGGTGAAAGTCGCTCCATTGCAAACAGTTGTTTCACCGGTAATATTTCCCAGCGGTACCAACGGTATGGAACAAGGAATATATTTGAAAATGCTTCCCAAACCACCAACAGTATAACCCGTATCTTCTTCCGTAAAAAAAATGCTGTTCAGTCCTGTCGTACTCACATTGTTTACCGACCATGTAACTCCGCCATCTTTGGTTCTTATTACTGAGCCTTTATCATCAACAAACCACCCGGCAATGTCAGAGTTGAATGCTGCGTGCCGAATTGAAAATCCGGGAGGGCCGGTATAAACTTCTTCCCACGTATCACCACCATCCTTCGAACGGATAATAAATTCATGACCACCATTGGGAGAGGTTCCTCCACCGGCAAAAACTGTATTGTCACTGGTGACTGCCAATGCCGGAATCGCCTGTGATGAAGTATATACGGTTTGCCAGGTAGCGCCGGCATCAAAGGTTCTGATAATAATTCCATTCGAAAAACCGGTACTGCCAGAGGCATAACCGGTGTCGTTATTGAAAAACTTAATGCTTAAAAGGTCCTGGGAAATCCCGGTATTCAAAGAATCCCAGCTTACACCAACATTAAGCGTTCTCAGAAATTTTCCCTGTTCTCCGGCTACATAACCCGTATCCTTGGAAGGAAAATCAATAGCGCGGTAATTAATCTCGAAATCAAGACCTACACTGATCCATGTATCACCCATATCGTTGGATTTCAGTAGTGTTCCATACAAACCGCAGGCAAATCCTTTTACATTGTTATTGAAGGCAATATCGCGAAGCGGGTTAGCAGTACCCGAAGATTTAAGCACCCAGGTCGCTCCACCGTCCAGGGTTTTAAGAATGGGAGCAAAGTTGGGTGGGAAGGCTTCCCCTACAGCGAAGCCTATGGATTCGTTGAGGAAAAAAATTCCCCTAAGGTTATTGGTTAATCCACTGTTTTGTGGTTCCCATTGCGCAAACAACGGACTTGAAATCAAACAGGTTAAAAATAGAATATGCAATGTTTTCAAAACAACGTGTATTTGTGATAGATAATTAAAAATTTTATTATAAAAGAATTACAGGAATGTTTCGCGGTAAATCAAAAACAAAAGGCGATTACCACAAATATACTGCCTATCGTCCGGACAGAAAAACAGACATGAAGGAAATCTCTCTTATAACATTCTATTTTAAGATGTTTGATGGCTTCTAAAATTGAGCCTGATGAAATAAAAAAGAGGTTGCGCTTTGGAGGCAACCTCTGAAAATTTATTGGAAGAAGATCAGGATCCTATCGGGTCTTTATCCATCATTGCGGGTATGGGTTTCGATGCATTACCCCTTTCTTTCTTCGGGCGTGCAATATTCAGCTTCCTGAAAACCCACGTCCTTAACCGTTCGTTGAGCAGGTACATAACAGGAACTACCAGCAAGGTGATAAAGGTGGCATAACCCAATCCGAATACAATCGTCCAGGCAAGAGGCCCCCAGAATACCACATTTTCACCCCCCAGCCAGATATCGGGTTTGAACGCAGTGAAAAGTCCGTAGAAATTGATGTTCAATCCGATGGCCAGCGGAATCATTCCAAGAATGGTGGCTGTAGCTGTAAGCACTACCGGCGTCATACGGATCTTCGCGGCCTCTACCACTGCTTCTTTCAACTCAACGCCTTCATCTATCAGCGTATCAGTGAATTCAACGAGTAAAATTCCGTTTCGGACGACTATCCCCAGCAATGCAACAACACCAACGCCGGTCATTACTGCGGAGAAGTTCATCCCAGTTATTCCATAACCAAGCAACACACCTATGATGCTGAAAAACACTTCTACAAAAATGATCAATGGCTTTGAAATGGAATTGAATTGTGCGACTAAGATGATGATGATCAGGAACAAAGATACTACCCATGCCACGCCCATAAAATTGATGGTATCTTCCATATCCTGGCTGGCACCTGTGTAGCCAATAACCACATCATCCGGTGTTTGATAATTTTCAAGTGCCGCCCTCACCTGCTCCATAATCACAGGTTGCTGGCTTTCATAGCCGGTGAGCAAATTCGAACCCAGCGTAACCACCCGTTTCTGGTCAATTCGCTTGACACCGGAATAGGTGGTGGAATATTTAATGCTGGCAAACGCACTCATCGGAACCTGCCGTACGTGACCGTTGGTTTGATCACGGAAGGTGATCTTCAGGTCTTTTAGCTGATCAATGTTCTTGCGCTGTGCTTCATCGTAACGGATGATAATCGGAAAATCATCATTTTCTTCTTTGTATTTGCTCGCTTCCCAACCGTAGATCGCATTCCGCATTTCAAAACCTACTGTTTGTGTGGAGATGCCTTCCCGGTTCATTCTCTCACGGTCGAGATCAATCGTTATTTCAGGTTTATTGGCCTGCAAATCTGTTTTCAACTCCTCAATACCTTCAATATTCAGTGAATCGAGGTAACGCTTAATGGCGCTGGAGGTGGAGATCAGCTCATCAAAATTATCTCCTGTTATTTCGATGTTGATGGGTTTGCCTTGTGGCGGTCCATTCTGTTCAACCCCAACAGTAATTTGTGCACCCGGAATGCCTTTCAATGCTTCCCTGAATTTCTCAACGTAAGGTTGCGATTGCCTTCTTCTTCGCTCAGCGGGTTCGATAAATGCCACTGAAACTTTCCCCTTGTTCGTGCTAACACTCTGATCAAAGGGATCTTCACTCGCGCCAACTGATACATTGGAAATCACAGATTTTACAATTGGATTGTCTTTTCCAATTACTTTGTAGATCCTGTCTTCAACGATTTGCGTGATAGAGTCAGTTGTTCCCTGGTCAGTACCTGCAGGCATTACCACGTATGAAAAAATGAAATTGGGATCCCCTGTTGGAAACTGTTCCAACCCTGGTTTGGTAACGGTGAGCAAAAAGATGGCAAGCGCAAGCGTTCCAATAATAGATGAGAATAAGATTATAGGATGCCGTAAGGTCCACCGGAGAAAATTTGCATACCGGTTTTGAAATGCGGGCCAGCCTTTTTTCTGGAAGCTGTGAACTAATCTAACCAATACTAATTGGTAAAGCCAGAAAACCAAGACCAGGGTGATAATTAAATTGCCCAGCAATGGACTCCCTAAAACTGTCAATAACAATCCGAATGCTCCAACTATCACTGACCACATAGTTTGTCTCCTTCTGTTTATAGAAGCACCTTCCTGGTGAGGCCTCATAAATGCTGATGCAAATACAGGGTTAATCAGGTAAGCCACCACCAAGGAAGCAGTCAGCGTAATAATGAGTGTAACAGGAAGTGAGTGCATGAAAGACCCAATTACTCCGGGCCAGAATAACAACGGAAAGAAAGGAGCCAGTGTGGTCATTGTTCCTGCAAACACCGGCGCAAAAACTTCTCCGGCAGCGTTCTTTGCTGCCAGCTTGATCGGAACCTTCCCATTACCAAATATCCTGTGTGTATTTTCGATTACCACAATCGCATCATCCACCACTATACCAAGACCTAACAGAAAGCCAAACAGAACAATCACATTCATTGTCCAGCCCATTGCACTTAATATAATGAAGGCAATGAACATGGAAAGAGGAACAGATAAAGCCACAAACATGGCATCTGTGGCACCCATGAAAAACATCAGCACCAGTGTCACCAGGATGAACCCGATGATAATAGTATTAATAAGGTCAGAAACCTGTGACCTGGTAGTGGTAGAAGTATCACCGGTGATCGTTAAATCAATGTCACTGGGCACTTCCTTTCCATGAACTTTATCCACCAATTCATGAATGTTATCGGACGCCTCAATTAGATTGGAACCGCTTTTCTTTACTACGTTTAAGGTGATTACCTTCTTGTTGTCCAGTTGTGCAAAGCTTTCCTGCTCTTTGAAGCTGTCTTTTATCTCAGCAATATCCCGCAGGTAAATCGGCTGATTGTGCATGTTGTTTACCGTGAGATTCTGAATTTGTGCGACATTGTCAAATTCACCGCTAACACTGATGCTTCTGCGAACGTCTCCGAGCTTTACTGTACCACCGGATACAATCTTGTTTTCGCTGTTGATGACGGAGTAAATATCGTACATAGATACCTGTGCCGCCTGCATTTTGTACATGTCCACATTAATCTGAATTTCCCGTTCGGGAGCACCGATAATATCTACCCGGTTAATTTCAGGGATGGCTTCAATTTTATCCTGTAGTAATTCAGCGTATTTTTTCAGGTGGGCAAGATCATAATCACCGCTCACGTTCACCTGCATAATGGGGATCTGTGAGAATTCCACTTTTGCAACATTAGGCCCCCACGTGGGATCCAGATCATTCGGAAGCTTGGGCTTCGCTTTATCCACTGCGTCTTTTACTTTCTGATTTGCTTCATTGATATCCGTTCCTGAAACAAATTCCACCTGTATCGATGAAAAATCCTGCACGGAATTACTGGTGAGCTTATTCACGCCATTGATCGAGCCAATTTCCTTTTCCAGCGGTTTAGTAACCAGGTTTTCGATATCGGTCGGAGCGGAACCCGGATAAATGGTAGATACATAAATCGTGGGCATCGTAACATCGGGAAATAACTCTTTCGGAAGAGCATTGTATGCCCTGATACCCATGATAGTAAGCATCGCCACGAGGATGAAGATGGTGGTACGGTTATCAATCGCCCAGCTACTTGGTTTAAATTCCTTAAACGCGTTTTTCATTTTTTTATCCGTTAAGTATGGAATATGAAGAATGGGAAGATGAAAGCACTGCCATCATAGTCCTTTACCTCATCTGAATTAATATTGAATTACCTGTCCTGCAACAATGTCCTGGTAGCCTGTGGTAATAATTTTATCACCCGCACTGATTCCTGAAGTGATTTCAGCTTGTCCCAAATAGATCCTTCCTACTGTAATGGTCTGCCGTTTGGCTGTTTTTCTTCCGTTCTCCTCTGTAGCCACATACACAAAATCACTTTCATTTGATTTTTGAATGAGGTTCACAGGAACCGTAAAGGCCTCCTTCTTCTCATAGTCAAGAATTTTCATCAGCGCTATCATGTTCGGCTTGAAAATATCTTTGCCGGAGAGTTTTGATTCTACCGTAAATGAACGTGACTCAGGATTGATTACTTTGGAAGCATAGCTCACCTTTGAATCGACTTCCTTGTTCAAATCAGGGAACACGATTTTTACTTTATCTCCTTCATGGATCTGTGCAGCATAGGTTTCCGAAACTTCACCCTTCACCTTAAGGTTGCTGAAATTTACCACCCTGATACCTGCATATCCGGGAGAAGCGATCTGCCCTGCCTTAATATCCACTGCATCTACCACGCCATTAATGGGAGAAATCAGTTTGGTGAGCTGGTATTGCTCATTCATTGTAGCCATCTGCTTCTCTAATGATTCTTTCTGATTCTGTGCAGTGAGGTATTGCACTTCAGTTCCGATATTCTGTTCCCAAAGTGATTTTTGCTTTTCATATAGGGTATTCGCAAGCTCCCAGTTTTTCTTGAGTGCATCTGTCTGTGCATTGATCGTTGCTCCGTCAAGCGCTGCAAGTACCTGTCCTCTCTTCACATTCTGTCCTACAGTAACATAAACACTCTTAATAGTGCCCGGCATTTGAGGAGTAACAGTCACATTGTCCTCAGCATCCACCTGTCCCTGCAATTCAATGTAGTGTGAAAAAGGTTGGACAGCTGCACCGGTTACTGATACAAGCAGTGCCTTTTCATTGGGATTGGCGGCTCCATCGGTACCTACTTCTGATTCGAGTTTTTTGATTTCATCAGCAATCTCTTTCTGCTGCTTTTTCAAATCTTCCAGTTTGGCTTTTTTATCGCCGGCTCCGGAAGAGCTGCAAGCTGCAAGGGTAGATACAATCGCTGAGATTAACAGTAGCTTTTTCATGATGATTGGAATAAGTTTAAAATTTTAATGTAGGTTGTTGGCTGAGATTTTTTAATTGCTGTTTTCGTAGTTACACGCTTCTTTAATTCGCGAGCGTACCTAATGCTTTCTCAAGGTCAATTCTTGCGGCCCATGCATCGTAAAGCGCACTGAGGTAGTTGGCCTGTGCATCTTTGAAAGAAGTCTCTGCGTCTGTTACTTCCAGGCTGCTTCCTACACCCAGTTCAAATTTCCTCCTTGAAATAGTAACGATCTCCTCAGCCAGCTCCTGGTTGCTCCGCTGTACATCGAGTGCGGTGATGGCATTTTCCAGGTTTGATTTTGCGGTCGCTATTTCTAACTTCATTCCATTTTGGAACTCTGCTATGTTGTTTTCACTTTTCAGCAGTCCCAGCTTACCCTGTTGAATCTGTCTTGTTTTTTGTAAACCGTCGAAAATGGGAAGGTTGAAGGTGAACCCGATAAATGCGGTGTTGTACCACTGGCTCGAAGGCAATAGATCAAATTCATTTACCTGTGCCTGGAAGCTGTAGCCGCCAACAGCGTAAAGACTGGGCAGGTATCCCATTTTGTATTGCTTTACATTCATTTCAGCAAGAGACCGGGATGTCTGCAGCATCTGGTATTCGATGCGGTTATTTACATCCGGAGCAGCGGCAGTTTGCAGTATCTGTTTAAAGTCCACTTCACGGAGGGAATCAGTTAACACCAATGGCTGATTAACATCGAGCCCCATTTGAAATTTTAAAAGATAGATACTTACAGAACTGAATTTTTCAAACTTTCCTCTTTCTGCTACTAAATTGTTGTAACCGACCGTAATGCGGTCAACATCCACCTTTTCCACAAAGCCACTTTGGTAGATGGCTTTGGTATCATCCAGTGTTTTCTTAAGACTGGCAACGTTCACTTCCAGCTGGCGAAAGCGTTCTTCAGTAATTAAGGCTGTCAGGTAAGCTTTCATCACTCCCTCCGTAGTCTCAATTCTACTACGTTCTACATTCCGGGAACTCAGTTCAGCAAGGGCTTTCGTAGCTTTTAAACCCAGGAAGTAGCGGCCGTCAAACAGCAATTGGGAAGCACTTACGCTGGCTGTACCGTTGTATTGGGTACCAAACTGTATGGCCTGGTAAGTGCCGGGTTCCCCGCCAAAAAATTCTGCAGGAATCAGCGAGGTAGGCAATTTGAGGTAGTCTGCAAAGTCAAATTTCCCACTTACCTGTGGCAATGCAATACCGGTATATTCCTGCGATTTCCTGTGCGATATCTCCGCATCCAACATTGCATTTTTAACGGTTGTCTGGTTCTGAATTGCATAGTCAATGGACTGTTGTACGGTCATGCGCAGCGTATCTGAAGATGACGTTTGTGCACTTGAATGGAGTACCAGCGAGGCCATGAATACTGCAACGATCAATAAATGTTTCATGCGTACACTTTTTGTTTTTTTAATTTTTTTTCAGAATTGTATTTACTCAATAACCGAATACCTTCCAACGTTAAGATGCCGTAAAGAAAATGTTCAAGCAGCGCCAGTTGTACCTCCTGCAGGTTAAATTTTGCCGGGGCAAAAAAGGCAGGATTTAATCCCATTTGCACTTCTTCTATGCGGAGCTTGGCAATTATTTTTATGTTGATGTTCGACCGGTACAATCCCTGCTTGATGCCTTTCTTAAGGTTGGTTTCTACCGCACCCAGCAGGTGCTGTTCCCGAAATGCATTGAACTCCTTCCAACTTGCCGGGTGGTATTTCTGCAGGTCATAAATAAGGTTGGGATTCATCCTTGACAACATCTCTCCAAGAAAATTCATCGACTGAAGAATTTCATCAAGGGCATCGGTCGAGTTATTGGCAATTGATACCAGGCGCTCTTCATTGATGTCACAATCCATTTTACACAACACATGCACAATCTGGTGCTTGTCTTCAAAGAACTGGTAAATGGTTTTTTTCGAAATGGACAGGTTCCTGGCGATGTCATCCATCGTGATGCTTCGGATGCCATAGCTGTAAAACAACTCCTGTGCTGCTTTCAGAATGCGTTCGCGTGTTCCGTTTCCGTTTTCTTTATCGTGGCTGCTCATATTCCGGCCGCAAAACTATGGAAACATTTTCTATTTCCAAAGTTTCCTTGCAATTCCTGTCTGTTAAACAATCGTTTGATTATTGGATTACTCCGGTCGACGAATGAGAGAAGGGCATATTGTGGGCTTTAAATTATTTTTTTTAAAAGGTGGCTGCAGTTGTGGAAGACTTCACTGAACAGCAGTGGGCGAAAAGGGTTAAACGAAAAGAAAGACGGGAGACAAGGGGAAACGGTTGCGCAGGATCAGATCAATTTCTCTGTGATGCTTTTATTCGTCAGCTGAAAGGAAGTGGTTGTTTGGGTAATTAAATTCAATCCTGGCTTTTTTCCGGGTTCCAGGCTTCCGAATTGCTGGTCCCAATCAAAGAACCTCGCACCGTTTAATGTTGCCCATTGGAGTAATTGTTGCGTGGTGATGGAAGGATGTTGCTGCTGAATGGTTTTTATTTCTTCCAGTATACAGAGTTGGTGGTTGGAGGCGTAGCTATCGGTGCCAATACAAATACGATCGCTGTGATTGCTGAACAATGAAAATTGCGGTAGCTGGTTTTCGATGTACAAATTTGCATTCGGGCAAAAGCAGAAATAAGCTTCCGGAAGTTGTTCGCTGATGAGCGCGATATCAGTTGCATCAGCTGCCGTATTGTGAACGAACAGAATTTTTTTATCAGCAGGAAAAAAATCAATCACCGATTGCAGGCTGTTTTTCCCGGTAGGTATAAAGATAGAAAGCGGGAGTTTGAAATGTTCAAAAACTTTTTTAAAATCACCACTGGCATTTTTAAAAAATCTTGATTCTGCTTCAGATTCCTGGCTGTGATAGCTGAACAGCGGTGGATGATTTTGGGAGAATGAAAAAATACGTTCAAATAATTCAGGGGGAACGCTGTAAGGAGCGTGCGGTGTTATGGAAGCATCCAATTCCAGCGCGCGTGCTTTTTCAAAAACGCTGAGCGAATGCTGAAAATACTGATCTGCCTTAGCAGGAAAAAATCCGAGGCATTCAATAAATGTATGAAAGCATACATCACTTTTTGCTTTGTGTGAAAAGGTACATTCATCATTGGAAATATCACCAATTCCCACAATACCGTTTTGTTGCATTTCATGCAGTGCATTCCGGATGGCAGTATCGATCTCCTCCATATGATTGCGCTCTTTTCCTGAGAGCAGAAACCCGTTCCGGTAGTCTATCAGATCGATAATGAATTGTGCGATTCCTTTTTTCTCAGGAATCTTTCCTTTCATGTAAGAAAGCTCGAGGTGGCAATGTGCATTGATAAACCCGGGACAAATAATTCCCTCAAAAATTTCCAGTTCATCCGAATTAAAAGTGCTGCGTTCAACGATAGAGACAATGGTTCCATCATCATCCACTGTCACCACGCCATTGTTAATGGGTGGTGATGAAATGGGAAAAACAACATCAGCGGAAAGGTTTCGCATGGATAAAATTAGCAATGGTTGTTAGCTATATTTTTATAAG
>JBDSEW010000063.1:0-11479 GCA_039919825.1 Chitinophagales bacterium
ATACCCGCAAGCTTAAGTGCTACTGCGATAACTACCACCACTGCTACTTTAAACTGGGGTGCTGCAACTGGAGCCCTCAGCTATAATATTCAATACAAGCCTACAAGCTCCGGTACTTGGTTAACTACTACTTCTGCAAGCACTTCTGTTGCAGTTAGCAGTCTTTCTTCTTCAACCCAGTATGAATTCCAGGTAGAATCAGTTTGCTCTGCAAGTACCAGTGGATTCTCTGCATCTACTAACTTTAACACTTCTGCTCCCGCTTGTACAGATATTTACGAAACCAATAATAATTTAAGCAATGCAAAACCAATTCCTGTTGGGGTAATTATCAATGGCTTAATAGCTGTTTCTACCGATAAGGATTTCTTCAGTTTTGCAAATACAGTAGCAGAATCAAATATCCATGCGCATTTGTCGTCGATGCCTGCTAATTATAATCTTGATCTGTATAACCCAAGCGGGGTTAAGATTTTTGCGTCTAAAAAAAGCGGAACAACTGATGAGGATATTATCTATAATACATCCGTTGTTGGCACTTACAAATTGAAAGTATATCCATCTGGTGGCGCATTCAATGGAAGTGATTGCTATGATTTGCTTGCGCAGATTGGAGGCTCACCTTTCCGTACAGTTGAAATTGCCGAAGTGGTAATGGGTGGTGAAATGACGAACCTCTACCCAAACCCATCGAATGGAAACATGGTAGTAGAATACAACAGCATTTCCAACTCTGCTGTACAGTTGATTGCTTATGACATGATGGGTAAAATGATCTTCAGTGAGCAAACATTTGCAACTGAGGGTAACAATTCCTTCAGCGTTAATATCAGCAACATTTCTAACGGAATTTACTTGTTTGAAATCCGCAACGGAAATGAAACCAGTCGTATGAAGTTTAGCGTTAATCAATAAGTTTTTCAGTTATTAACTCAAAGCCATCCCAATAGGGGTGGCTTTGTTGTTTATTAGTGGTTATTATTTCTGAATGCTGGTCAATGACTCTGAAACTATCACATCAATAAAATCCGGGCAGCACTGAATTTCGTTTTTGTTTTCCACATATCAGATTGTTAGTACGAAAAATAAGTTCGCCTCTAATTATTGTAATTTTGAGCGTTAAAAAAATAGAAGTATGATGAAATTCACATTACCTGTAATGTTGCTGATGCTTTGCCTGATCAATGCCTGTGTGCCGGCGAAAAAACTGGAGGATGCCCAATCACTCAACAACAGGTTGATGGAAGAGAACAGCACCTTGCGCAAACAATCGGAAGATGAAAGCAGCCAGTTAAAAATGCTCACAGAGAAGGTCAATGAAGCAAATGATCATTTGAAGAAACTGGCGAGTGATACCGCTTTTATGGGTGAGAGATACAGGAAAGCAGATGGATTGAATAGGGATATAGATGAATTGTATGAGCAAGCCATACAACAAAATCAATTGCTGGTTTCAAAATCCTCTTCAGAAAAACTAGCATTGAACGATTCACTGAAAAGAAAACAGCAGGATTTGTTCAGGAAGGGAAATGAACTGGACTCCCTGCAGCAAAACCTTGCCGAGCGTGAGAAAAAACTTTCTGAACTGCAATCTCTCCTTCAGCAAAAAGATTCAGCGGCATCGGCATTAAAATCTCAATTGACAAAGGCCCTTCTGGGTTTTGAAAAAAGTGATTTAACAGTGGAGCAGCGCAATGGCAAAGTGTATGTTTCGATGGCAGAAAAATTATTGTTTAAATCCGGAAGTACAGCTGTTGATCCTAAAGGTGTGGATGCGCTGAAGAAGTTGGCGGGTGTGTTAAAAGAAAATCCTGATATTGCTATTGAGGTGGAAGGCCATACCGACAACGTACGGCTTGCGGGAACAGGTGCATTAAAAGATAACTGGGATCTGAGTGTGCTTCGTGCTACCAGCATTATCAGGATTCTCACAGACAGTGGTGTTGACCCGAAACAAATAACTGCTTCCGGTCGTGGTGAATATTTTCCTGTTGCTTCCAATGATTCTCAGGATGGAAAATCAAAGAACAGGAGAACGGAAATTATTCTTTCTCCAAAACTTGATCAGTTGATGAAGATATTGGGGAATTGAAGGATAGGGTGATGTACGATAGACTTAACACAATACAAGATTTGGATATCCGGGCCTATTACTTAATTAGTAATGTATGTTAATGCAGCAAACATGTGTTTCGTGTTATGTGATTTGACTTTCGTTTATTTTAGAGATTAACCGGAAATTTTCTCATGGGTTGGTTTGACGGATTTATAAAGCGAAGGGGAGGTGCTGATGCAGAAATGTCGTTCCTCGATCACCTGGAGGAACTTAGATGGCACCTGATCCGCTCTTTGCTGGCAATTGTTGTTGCCGGTGTTATTTTATTTTTGAACAAGTCATTCATCTTCGATCAGATTATTCTGGCCCCCAAGAATCCGCAGTTCTGGACTTACCGGATGATGTGTAAACTTGGAGAGCTGCTACATTGGAGTGGCTTATGCACTACCGAAATTTCTTTCACGATTACGAATATCGATCTGTCGGCACCATTCATGATTCACCTTCAGATTGCCTTTATTCTCGGGTTGGTGTTTATGTTTCCCTACATCTTCTGGGAGTTCTGGAAGTTCGTGAAGCCTGCGTTGTTCGAGGGTGAACAGAAGCAGGCTTCAGGTGCAGTTATCGCCGCTTCCTTTCTTTTTTATGTTGGCATATTGTTCGGCTATTACCTCATCGTGCCTTTTACCGTTAATTTTCTCGGCTCTTACCAGGTAAGTGAGGAAGTACAAAACAACATCAATCTTTCTTCTTACATCGACACCGTTACCGGCCTGAGTTTTTCTTGTGGATTGGTTTTCGAGTTTCCACTCCTGATTTATTTTCTCGCAAAAGTCGGATTGACAACCCATGAATTCCTGTCGCAATACAGGAAGGTAGCACTGGTAATTGTACTATTAACTGCTGCCATCATCACTCCTTCACCTGATATGTTCAGCCAAACACTTGTTGCAGTGCCCTTATATGGTTTGTTTGAAATCGGGATTGTGATTTCCCGGAGAGTGGCCATTAACAGGCAGAGAAGAGAAGCATTGAAAGAAGCTGCCTATGAAAATGAAGCAGGTGAAGAATAAAAATCTTCCTGTAATTTTGATTTGAAATAACCGAACTATGAATACACCAAAAACCCTTGCCATTGGTTGCGACCACGCCGGTTTTGAATACAAGGAAGCATTGCTTAAATGGCTGGAAGAAGAAGGTTACACCATTCTTAATTTCGGAACAAACTCACCGGCCTCCGTTGATTACCCTGATTTTGTGCACCCTGTGTGCAGGGCATTAGAGCACCAGGAAGCGGAGATGGGCATATTGTTATGCGGCAGCGCAAATGGCGTAGCAATAACTGCGAACAAGCATCTCAGGATCCGTGCGGCAATATGCTGGATGGATGAAATAGCCCCACTTGCCCGTCAACACAATAATGCAAATGTAATTTGTTTACCTGCTCGTTTTATATCGCTCGAGCTTGCAAAATCGATGGTGATAAAATTTATCAATACACCATTTGAAGGTGGTCGGCACCAGCGCAGGGTTGAAAAAATATCGGAACTTTCATAAATAGGTTGTGGGTTTTTAGCTGCTCACAGATTATTGCAGTGAATGTTTCAAAAAGCTGATCTGTCAGGTTTTTATCTATATTTATCATCAGGAGTGGTAATTAGTACCACCTCAAAGCAGGCAGCAATTCAAATGCTCCTTCGTTTCCTTTAAATAGTGCAGATACAAGTGTCACATAACACCTGAGAATCGGAATGCAAGCGGTGTTTTGAAATTGGAACAAACGTCAACACCACATGACAGGTATTCAAAAATATTTGCTGGGAGGGGTCTTGTGTTTTCTTACGTACAGCAGCTATTCTCAAAAACTGTATTCCAACACAGGCAGGGCTTCGTACTATGCTGCCAAGTTTGATGGCAGGAAAACAGCAAATGGAGAAATTTTTTCCAATAAAAAATTAACGGCTGCTCACCTTACACTTCCATTCGGAACGTGGGTTAGGGTGACGAACCTTAAAAACAGTAAGTCAGTGGTAGTGCGGATCAATGACCGTGGGCCGTATGTAAAAAGCCGGATCATTGATCTATCACATGCGGCGGCGGATTCGCTGGATATCATTCATTCCGGTTGGGCGATGGTTAAGGTAGAGGAAATAATACCTGAACCTATTTTAGTGCTTAACGACTTGCCTGCCCCACCACTTTATGATCCGCTTCAACTGCGCTTTCCGCAGGATTGGATTGGTAAATGGGAAGGTATGCTGAGTATCTATTCTACACGTGGGTTGGAAAAAAAAGTACCTATGCAGCTTATTGTTTTGCCAACAGATTCACTCAACCGGTTTACCTGGACCATCGTGTATGATACACTTCCAAGAAATTATGAACTGGTAGTTCGTGATTCAGTAAACCGGTTTTATTCATTGGATGAAAAAAATGGAATAGACATCATGAGCTCTTTGTTTGGCAATCATTTTATAAGCCGTTTTTCGATAATGGGAAGTTTGCTGGATTGCGATTACGAGTTGTTGAATAGGGACGAAATGAAATTCGAAATATTCGCAGGCAATGAACAACGTAATTGGACAACCGGAAATATCGTGCATACTTTCGAGTCAATTCCTGAGGTGGGTGTTTACAATATCACGAATCTTCAGGTGGCTTTGCTGCAACGTATCAGGAACTGACAGTTGAAATAAAGTACGAATAATGAAATTCATTGGCTGTTCTCAAGTGGTAAATCCAGGTGTACAAATTTTTTTAACAAATTTACCCGAACCATTAACCATTCAGCCGTGTGGCCATTTTTACAAATAGCAATTCATAGATTTAGTTTACAATTAATAGCTACAGGTTCATAGTTCACTTCAAAGTTCAAAATTCTATCTTCGCAAAAAATAAAACCATGCAACGAGGCCCGATTTCACAGTTTATGGAAAAGCATTACCGGCACTTTAACGCGGCTGCTATGATGGATGCTGCCAAAGCTTATGAAAAGCATTTGGAGGAGGATGGCAAGATGATGGTAACATTGGCCGGTGCCATGAGTACTGCGGAGCTGGGAATTTCTTTTGCAGAAATGATCAGGCAGGATAAAGTTCAGATCATTTCCTGCACAGGTGCAAACCTCGAAGAAGATATCATGAACCTGGTGGCACACAGTCATTACAAGCGTGTTCCCAACTACCGTGACCTGACACCACAGGATGAGTGGGACTTGCTCGAGCACCATTATAACAGGGTAACAGATACCTGTATTCCGGAAGAAGAAGCTTTCCGCCGTATGCAGCAGCATATTTATAAAATCTGGCAGGATGCAGAAGCAAAAGGGGAGCGGTATTTTCCACATGAGTATATGTACAAGATGTTATTAAGCGGTGTGCTCGAGCAGTATTATGAAATTGATGCGAAGAATTCATGGATGCTGGCGGCAGCACAAAAAAATATTCCGATCGTTGTGCCGGGATGGGAAGATTCCACTATGGGAAATATTTTTGCAAGTTATGTGATCAAGAATCAACTGAAAGCATCGACGATGAAATCAGGGATTGAGTATATGGTGCAACTCTCCGAATGGTACCGCGCCAATTCAGCAGGAAAGGGCGTTGGATTTTTCCAGATTGGCGGAGGCATTGCAGGAGATTTTCCTATTTGCGTAGTGCCGATGATGTACCAGGACCTGGAATGGCATGATGTTCCTCTCTGGAGTTACTTCTGCCAGATATCAGATTCCACTACAAGCTATGGTTCTTATAGCGGTGCTGTTCCGAATGAAAAAATTACCTGGGGAAAATTGGGAATTGATACGCCTAAATTTATTGTGGAATCGGATGCAAGTATTGTTGCACCCTTGATGTTTGGTTGGATTTTGGGTTGGTGATTTAAAAAATTACTTTAATTTTATTTATACATGAGAACACTGGAAAGAATATCATATCCCCCACGCACTGCAGTTGAAGTTTTTAAACTACTTCCGGAAGGAACATTATGTGAGGTTATCAATAATACTATCTATATGTCACCATCTCCCACAAGTAATCATCAGAGAATACTTGGAAATTTATTTAAGAAAATAGATAATCATGTAGTAAATAAAAATTCAGGAGAAGTCTTTTTTTCCGCCCTGGATGTATTTCTGGATGAAAAAAATGCCTTTCAACCTGATCTGATTTTTATCAGTAATAAAAACACCGGATTTCTTGATCCGGATGGTGGCTTTCATGGAACTCCTGATTTTATAGTGGAAATCCTTTCACCTCATAATAAGCAACATGACCTTATAAAGAAGAAATCAGTATATGAAAAAAGAGGAGTGAAAGAATATTGGGTCATCGATCCCAAAACAAAAGAGGCTATCGGATATGAATTAAAAGAAGGATCGTTCCATGAACTTCCTGCTACCAAAGCAAAACTTAAATCCGTTTTATTTAAGAAGACTTTTAGTTTTTGATTTCGGGTGAAAATTTACTCTGACGGTACAATTTTCAACTCCTGCAATATTTTCAGGGTAATTTCTTTTCGGGCAGCACCGAAATTATCAGGTGCCGGTTCCGGTGAACTGATATTGGTAGCAAAAAAGTAAACATCTTTTCCTTTTTCTACATAACCCACGAACCAGCCAATGTTTAATTCCTGCTCTCCGGTTTCTTCCCCTTTCATCATTCCCCATCCTGTTTTAGCACTGAGCTTATAACCGGGCGTATCATCCTGTACCAGAATTTTTTTCACAATGTTTACTGCAGTTGGAGTAAAATGATAAGTATTGAGATAGAAATCTTTTAAAAACTCTATCTGCTCATCACAGGAAATCCGCAGGCCACCTGTCAGCCAGAAACTGTCGATGGCACCGGTCATATTCATGTTTCCATAGTGCATAAGGCTGAGGTATTGCTGCATTTTTCCGGCACCTATTCTTCGTGCTATTTCCTGGTAATACCAAACCGTAGAATTTTTAAAAGCTTCTTCCATATCCTGGTCATGGTTCCAGGGTTCACGCCGTTTCACACTGTCCCATTTCATCATATAGTGTTCATCAGGAATGGCACCAACCTGTAAGCCAACGAGTGAGTTAAAGATTTTGAAAGAAGAAGCAGGTATGAACCGTTGGCTGCAACGGTCTGGATTGTAATCAGTGAACTCCGAATTTTTAAGGTCGTAAATTTCGATGCAACCTTCAACTCCATATTCATCAAAATATTTTTTGAGATCAGTGCGGTGATTGCCAACAGGTGTGCAGGAAGTAAACATGCTCAATATCAGGAGCATGGTTCCTGAAAAGTAATAGTGTAAATTGTTTTTAATCAGCACATACTTCATAAAATTGATGAAAGCGTTCTAAATAGTACTCAAATTTTATAGAGCTCTTGTGAATGAAGTAAAATGAAACGTCCTCTGCTGTTTTTTCTAACCACGAATCTGCAAATCATCAGCTACCATCTTCCACCCGCTCCTCCACCTCCGAAACTCCCACCGCCAAACCCGCCAAATCCACCACCTCCACCGCCACCGAATCCACCACCACCCCAGATCCATGGAGAAAATGTTCCCCTACGGCTGATGTATCTTCCGCCACCACCACGATTGTTTCTTGAAATGATAAAGAGAATAATGATGATGATAATGACGATGGCCATCAACGGTAATTTCTTTTCGGGCTGGTCACCAATCTCATCTACAAATTCTCCCGATGCCAGTTTCATGATTGCATCTGTTCCTTCATCCAGCCCTTTGTAATAATCACCATTCCTGAAATTCGGGATGAAGATATTTTCTACAATTCTTTTTGCTGATACATCAGGTATTGGACCTTCTGTTCCTTTGCCGGTGGCAATAAATACATTCCTGTCTAGCTTTGAAAGCAAGATTACCACACCATTGTCCTGGTTCTTTCCACCAACGCCCCAGGCATCACCTATGCGGTAAGCGGTTTGTGAAATGTCATTTCCGTCCAGTGTTTCAATCGTAATAATTACTATTTGGGTAGACGTTGAATCACTGTACGCCACCAGCTTTTGCTCCAACTGATCTGCTTGTCCGGCGCTCAGCATGTTGGCAAGGTCGTTCACCAATCGCGGCGGATTGGGTCTTGCCGGAATATCAAATGCAATAGAGGTATTCCATCCTGCCATAAGAAGCAGGGAGGAGAATAGGGCTACTTTGAATAACCTATTCATCGTTTACAATGATGTCGTCAGAAATTTCATTGGAATCGTTGCTCATCAATTTGAAAAAAGTGCGGAGCTGTTCACCAGCCAGGGAGATTCCTTTCATCAATCCCTCTGTATATTTCTCTTCCCGGAAATAGCTTTCCATCAGGGCTTTTGTTTCGTCCCAAAAATTGTCCGGCACTTTTTCATTTATGCCTTTATCACCAATGATGGCAAATACGCGATCAACATGAGCAACGTAAATCAGGATACCTGTGCGCAATTCGGTTTTATCCATTTTTATCTGGTGAAAAATTTCCACTGCACGATCCAGCAATTCTTTTTTACAGTGTTTTTCAAAATAGACCTTGATTTCTCCCGATGATTTTCCTTCCGCCTCACGAATGGCAGCAACAATCTGCTCCCGTTGTTCGGGCGAAAGAAATGTTTTTGAAGAGGACATGCTGACTATAAGAATTACTTTGCTGTATCTGGTTTGGAAGAAGAATTGATATCAAACTTGATGTCGGGTGCATTTTCAGAACCTGCATTGGATTTAAAGTATCCTTTCTCGGTAAATCCAAACATTCCTGCCATCAGGTTGGTTGGAAATTTTTTGATATAGGTGTTGTAATCCTGCACAGATAAGTTGAAGTCGTCGCGGGATTTATTAATGCGGTTTTCCGTTCCTTCAATCTGGGTTTGAAAATCTCGGAATTGTTGGGTGGTTTGCAGTTCAGGATAGCGCTCTACCACTACCATCAGCTTATTAAATGCTGAGCTCAGCTGGTCCTGTGCCTGCTGGAATTGCTGGATGGATTCGGGTGTCAGTTTAGAAGCATCTACATTTACGGCGGTAGCATTTGCACGTGCCTGGATTACTTCTACCAGGGTGCCTCTTTCGAAGTTGGCGGAGCCCTCAATAACTTTCACCACGCTGTTGTAGAGATCGGTACGCCGCTGATACTGGCTTTCCACCTGCGACCATTTTGATTCTGTATCTTCTCCCTTGGTCACCATGTTGTTGTAGGCCCCTTTAAAGGTGGAAAATAGAATGAAAGCAATCACGGCAATGACTGCAATGGTGATGAGGGTTTTATTCATGGCAGAATTTTTTTTTAGTTTACTTTGAGGATTGACGAGTAACAAAGATAATTATTTGCAGTTCTTTAGTTCAACCAAAAAAATACTTTATGAACCAGCTAGTGGATGAATTCAATGGCTACCGCGCAAAAATGAACGAGAAAATACTTGCGCAAAACAACAAAGTGATCAACAGGTTGTATAACCTGGACACAAATACCTATGCAGCAGGCGCTTTACCCGTTAAGACAAAGGAATTGCTGGGGCTTGTAGCTTCAATGGTACTTCGGTGTGATGACTGCATCAAGTACCATCTTGGCAAGTGTAAGGAAGAGGGTGTGACGACAGATGAAATCTACGAAGTGTTTGCTGTTGCGAATATTGTGGGTGGAACAATTGTGATTCCGCATTTCAGGAGGGCGGTCGAGTATTGGGAGGCGTTGGAAGATGTGGAGATGGGTTGATCTGCCGATGAATGTGATGTGCAAATGTGCCGATGAGGGTGATGGGTTGATGTGCCGATGAATGTGATGTGCCAATGTGCCGATAGCGTGATAAATTGATGTGCTGATGAATGTGATGTGCCAATGAGGGTGATAAGTTGATGTGCCGATGAAATAATTTATTGAGGGGAATTGTATCTTTGAATTTAAATGTATTTATATGACTTCTATAAAAATCAAGGACAACCTGATTGTTGATTTAAGCTTCAATTTTGGATTAGCGATAGTTGAATTTACAGATGAACTTCAAAGTAAGAAAAAATTTGCAGTCGCTAATCAGCTATTAAGGTCCGGTACTAGTGTAGGTGCAAACATTTGGGAATCGCAGAATGCGGAAAGTAAAAGGGACTTTATCCATAAGTTAAAAATTGCTGCCAAAGAAGGAGAAGAAACTGAATATTGGTTGTTACTATGTAAACATTCAACCCACTACCCTGATCCGGGCGAACTGCTGGATGCCTTAAAATCAATCAATAAAATCCTTAATAAAATTATTACAACTTCTAAAGGAACAATGAATCATCGCTCAGAAACTAATTAACGTCTTTATAACTTTGGACCTCATCACATCAACCCTCACCAACAAAGCTGAACATGCAATCAATTCCTCAATAAATTTCTTTGATACATCAGCGTGTTACACCATTTGATCATCCTATTTATTGGAACATCGGCACATCAGGTTTAATCGGCACATTTGCAAATCAAGTTTAATTGGCACATTTGCATATCAAATAATCGACACATCATTACTCTAACCCAACATCGCCACTTTCTACATGACCGACAAACGCCTCTTTCTCCTCGATGCCTTCGCACTAATTTACAGAGCCTATTTTGGCCTGAGTAAAACTCCGTTTTATAATTCCAAAGGAATCAATACTACAGCTGTTTTTGGTTTCACCAACACGCTTGTGGATTTGATTCAGCGGGAGAAACCCACACACATTGCAGTGTGCTTTGATACGGCTGCACGAACCAACCGTGAAGATGATTTCTCAGAATACAAAGCCAACCGCCAGGAACAACCGGAAGATATTACTATAGCCATTCCGTATATCCGCCAAATCATTGAAGCATTCAAAATTCCAATAGTGGAACTGGATGGATTCGAAGCTGATGATGTGATTGGAACCCTTGCGAAAAAGGCAGAGAAAGATGGTTACAAAGTATATATGGTGACACCGGATAAGGATTATGGTCAGCTTGTGTCGGAGAATATCTTTATGTATAAACCCGCTTACCAGGGGAGGCCGGTGGAAATAATGGGTCCCGCAGAGATCATGAAAAAATGGGAGATTGATGATGTTTCAAAGGTGATTGATATTCTTGGATTGATGGGTGATTCCGTAGATAATATTCCGGGATTGCCTGGTGTAGGAGAGAAGACCGCAAAAAAATTGGTGAATGAATTCGGTTCAGTGGAAAACCTGGTAGCACATCCTGAACTACTCAAAGGTAAGTTACAGCAAACAGTTACGGAGCAAAAGGACCTGGCATTGCTCTCCAAAAAATTAGCCACTATCATCACTAATGTGCCGGTAGCCGCAACTGAAGAACAACTAATAATGGAGGAGCCGGATAAAGAAGAACTCACGCGCCTTTTTAATGATCTGGAATTTCGTTCACTCGGTAAAAGGATTATTGGTGATGGGTATTCGGTAGTAGCCACAGAAGGAAAGCAGAAAAATTTA
>JBDSEW010000134.1:0-10522 GCA_039919825.1 Chitinophagales bacterium
AATTTTTTACAATCACAAACATTCATCAGAAGAATTGCGATACATTTGTATAGGAAAAAGTTTGATAGGAAGGGTTCTTTTTTGCTTAGGGCCAGGAGGTTCCTCCTGAATGACAGCATGATGAGGATATTAACCTTCTTATGCACTAAAAAATTGAAATGGAAACCCCTGAAAAACCGCAATAATCTTTTGGATGAATTCAGTGGGTTAATATTTTAGAAAAAATTGTTGTCAACGTAGGTGTTTGCTTAGGGCCAGGAGGTTCCTCCTGAATGACTGCATGGTGAGGATATTAACACTTATTAACTCAAAAATTGCGGTCTATGCAAGTGCCTGCTTAGGATCAGGGGGTTCCTTCTGAATGACTGCATAGTGAGGAGGCTAAACTTCGTATAAACTTAAAATCCAGAGTTGGTCATTCAGTAGGAAACCCCTGAAAAATTAGCAGAATCTCTCGATTGAACTCAATGGAATAGTATCTTAGCGTATATTTTTGAACCATCGCTAACTTATGATGACTGGAGCTATCAATCCATTTTGTGTTTACACTACTTCCAACCCAAAGAGAACCGTCTTTTATACCGGTGTAACAAATGACCTGAGACGGCGAATGGAAGAACACAGACAAAATCGCGGACAAAAGAAAATTTTCGCAGGAAGGTACTATTGTTATGAGTTGATTTATTATGAGTGCTATCCGTATATGAGTATGGCTATTCAAAGAGAAGACGAAATAAAAGAAATGAGCCGTGAGAAAAAGGAAGCACTCATTAAAGCCATGAATCCGAAGATGAACAAATTGAACATGGGTTAATATTTCAGAAAAAAAATGTTCCCATTGTAAGCACCTGCTTAGGGTCAGGAGGTTCCTCCTGAATGACTCGGAATTGGAGGGAAACAGGAAAAAAATTTCAACCCCTCTGTGTGTCCCGAAGAGAACGGTGGAAGGTGGAATTCACTATGAAATCTTTCGTTGTCATTGGTAGTAATCCATTGCATTTTTCAAATTTCTATTCCTTAACTTTGAAATAAAAAAGATATGGTGCTGCATGATCTCATTACCATTGATCCTGAAATTGTGAGCGGAACTCCTGTATTTACAGGCACTCGCGTACCCATTCAGAGTTTGTTTGATTACATCGCTGCCGGTGATTCACTTGAAGTTTATCTCGAAGATTTTCCCGGTGTAAAAAAGGAGCAGGCACTCCGGTTACTGGAGTTGGCAGGTAAGGAATTCAACAATCAACTGTTTCAGAAACTTCATGAAGATATTACTGGATGAGAATCTTCCACGAAGGTTGAAGTTTCAATTGAAAGAGCATGAAGTATTCACTGTTCGGGAAATGCGATGGGATGCATTAAAGAATGGCGTGCTGTTGAAAATGATGCTTCGGGATAAATTTGAAATCTTTATTACTGCAGACCAGAATCTCGAATACCAGCAAAACCTGCATTCCATTCCGATTGCTATAATTGTTCTCATCATTCCTTCTTTGAGATTTGATGACATTGAGCCAATGCTGCCCAAACTGATTTCACTTATTCCAAACATAGAAAAATCCAAAATTTTTCATGTGGAATAGGCAATTGAAATATTTCATGTTGTTAATACCATTCCCAACATCCATATCAAAGCAATCAAAAAACCCCAAGCTGTTATGCTTAAGCACGAAGCATTGGTTGTTATTCAAAATAGATTCTTCCTTCTTCAGAATGACAAAAAAGTTGTTGTATTTTTTGTCTCATTAATTCAGCTAAAAATCCTAACAAAGAAAAAAAATAGAAGTTATATTTGATGAAGCATAGTGGTTTATCGTAACAGTATTTATTTTCTATGGTGACTGAAAAAATTATGCAGACTCAGTTTACAATTTTTATATCCACTCTTAAACTATTGAGCAATAAAACAAGAATTAATCGCCGGCCTATTTAAGAAGTTTGAAAGTGCCTGTTATGATTTCAAAGGCATTGAATGCTGGAGCGCCAGGGAATTGCAGATCCTGCTCGGATACAGTAAATGGAACAATTTCCTCCATGTAATTGAAAAGGCAAAAGAGGCCTGCAAAAATGCCGGCGGTTCTCTAACGGACCATTTTGCCGATGTCGGCAAAATGGTCCGTTAGGCAGTGGCTCACAAAGAGAAATAGAGGATATTGGACTAACCCGTTATGCTTGCTACCTGATTGCACAGAACGGCGATTCTTCAAAAATCGAAATAGCTTTTGCTCAAACCTACTTTGCTGTTCAATCATGAAAGCAGGAAATTATTGAGAAGCGCTTACTTGATGTTGCAAGAATTTCAGCAAGAGAAAAACTTTCTAAATCGGAGAAGAAGCTTTCAGGAATTATCTTTGAGCGTGGCATTGATGACAAGGGATTTGCCATCATTCGTTCAAAGGGTGATCAGGCCTTGTTTGGTGGATTTTCAACGCGGGATATGAAACGAAAACTTGCTGTACCTGACAGCCGTCCGCTGGCAGATTTTCTACCGACACTTACCATCAAAGCAAAGGATTTTACAACGGAACTTACCAGCCACAACGTAACTGAAAACGATTTACACGGGCAGGAAAAAATTTCCGATGAGCATGTTGAGAATAACAAAGCGGTGCGCGAAGTGCTGCTTCAGCGCGGAGTGAAACCTGAACAATTACCTGCGGCTGAAGATGTGAGCAAAGTTAAACGACGGCTTGAAAGTGATCAGCAGAAAATTTTGAAGGACGTGAAAAAAATCTCAGGTAAGAAGAGGTGAACTTACCGATTATCACTCCTAACAAACCCAACAATTGAACCTTGCTGTTGTATTGATAAACGGATTTTATAATCCGACATTTTTTTTCATGAGATTTTTACTCCCGTTTTTATTAGTGCCTTCGAATGGCACCATGAATATTTTATCAGCATAAAATCTGTTCGATCAGGAAATTTTCTCAAAACATGGTAAGCTGCACCGCTTGTTTTCTTGCATACATTGGAATGATCTCACAACATTCATCACCTGATCTTACCACTTTATACACCGCGGTTTCACCGGTGCGTGGTGCAACAATAATTTTTACGGTGCCCGAATGTTTCGTAAAGAGTTCTTCCACGATCGCAGGACTATTGTTATTTTCTGAAAGATGCGATAACAGCAGGTGACTCATGAAAGATGGCTTCTGCGTGAGAAAAAGTTCAAGCGCCTCCGTATTCGACAAATGACCCTGACCGCCGCTAATGCGTTTCTTTAAATGCCACGGATAAGTTCCCTCTTCCAGCATTTGCCGGTCGTAATTGCTTTCGAGGAAGCAGGCATGACACTGCCTGAAATAATGAATCACGGTTTTGCAAACCTTGCCAATGTCGGTGAACACTCCAGCTTTAACGCCGTCGTGTTCTACCAGGAAACTCACCGGGTCTGCAGCATCGTGGTGTTTGGCAAAGGGCATAACCGTCATACTGCCCACCACTGTTTTTTCATTCACCCTCATGGTATGCACGAGCTCTGGTTCAATACGCATCTCTGCGTTTTGCAAAGTATCCGGCATTACATAAACCGGTATGCTGTATTGCTTCGATAACTTTGCCGCACCGGTGATATGATCCCTGTGCTCGTGCGAAATAAAAAGCGCGCGCACCTGGTCCATCGAAAGCTGCAGGTTATTCATTCGCTTTACTGTTTCACGACATGATAAGCCGGCATCTATCAGTACAGCATCCTGCCCGTTTCCTACATAGTAGCAGTTGCCGTTGCTACCGGAGTTGAGCGAAGTGATAAAGAGTGACATGGTGTAAAGATAGTTTTAGATACTCGTCAGGTTCAGCGTCTTTTTGAAAGCTTCATTTTATGTCTATAACGATGATAGGCAGAAAGTATAAGAATCACTTGCTTAGTGATTTCATCTTTTTCATGACCCATTGTTTACTTATTGATTAAGCGGAATTAGGGTGAGGTCTGTATGCTGCTCAGTTTCCTTTACGTCTTCATAAAACTTTGCGAGCGTAACGGACATATAAGGAAATATCCAGAATAGTGCAATTCCTAAAGTGAGAACGCTTAAAATTATCAGCAAAACAAACCACAGTATAAGGGCAAAGTATTGTTCTTTGTTTCCATACATCATCTTTTTACTGGCATCAATTGCCTCCATTGCACCGATGGATTTATTGTCGGCGAGAACATAAAATGTTTGAGAATAAGAAAGCGCTGCTATGATACCCGGAATGATCAGCAGCAAGGCCCATAGAATGATGAACAAGGTCATTAAAAGATAAGTACCCAGGGCAGTACCAAACCTTCTGAAGCCTTCAAATATTTGCGAGAACCTTGCTTCCTCGCCTCTTGCCAGTGAAAGGGAAAAAATCGAATAGCCAAGCGAAAAGGACCCTCCAAGAATCAGCTGCAGGATTTCCACAGAAATGTTTGTTCCGCCTTCCGTGCCCGCCGAAAATACAGTGGTCAGGACGATGAAAAGGACGTAAACTGCATAACAACCTACTGCGATTCCCCACTTTCCTTTTAAGGCTTCACGCGCCTGCTGGCGGAGTTCTTTGTTTTCTGCTTTCATTAATTCCCATTTTAAAAAAAAGGTGAAGATTATAGCAACATTTTGTTACTCTTTGTAATGATCACGAAACTATTTTCATGAGGATAGAAAAAATTCTGAACCCTTGCACATCTCCGGAAAGTCAATTGCAGCAAGCCGACGGGAAAGATAAATCAAAACAATTATATTTATGAGCTTTCAAAATGCAACTGAGGTAATATATTTGCCACAATGGTTGTCTGAATATAAAAATTGTGTTGCAATGGAAGCAGAAAAGACTTTGATCATTCATTTCCCATCGAAATGAAAACTGGTAATCACACCTGGTTTCCATTTCATTAAAAATGCTACTGCATGAAGTCAGTTTGGATTATTTGCAGCGTAATATTTCTTTTAACAGCAGAGCTAACACATTCCCAAAATGTAGTACTCGATTCTTCCAACCTGCCCATCATTGTAATCAAGACCTTCGGGCAGGTGATTAAAGATGATCCAAGGATCAATGTATTTATGGGAATCATTGATAACGGTTCGGGCATGATGAATCATGTAACTGATCCATTCAATAATTTCAGCGGCAAAGTAAGCATTGAAATCAGGGGTTCCACCTCACAGTATTACCCGAAGAAGTCGTATGCGTTTACGCCGCTTGACAGTGCAGAAAATAATATGGAGGCATCTATTCTCGGATTTCCGGAAGAAACGGATTGGATACTTTATGCTCCGTATCCGGATAAAACACTGATGAGAAATACACTTGCCTATTATCTTTTCAACCGAATGGGACACTATACATCGCGAACGCATTTCGCGGAGCTGATCCTGAATGAAGATTACATCGGCGTGTATGAGCTGCATGAAAAAGTAAAGCAGGATGATAACCGCGTGAACATTGCAAAACTCACTACTGCTGATACTACGGGAGATGATCTTACCGGCGGATACATTGTCAAGATTGACAAAACCACAGGCAGCGGGGATGAAACATGGACGTCATCATTCGACAACGAGGTCTTCTTTCAATACCATGATCCGGAAGATGAAAATATGCTGGAGATACAAAAGGAGTACATTCAGCACTATGTGAATTTATTTGAAACAGCACTCAACGGTCCGGTGTTTACCGATCCTGATTCCGGATTCAGAAAGTATGCAGATGAAAATTCGCTGATTGATTTTTTGTTGCTGGAAGAATTGGGCAGAACAGTAGATGGCTATCGATCTTCCTGTTTCTTCTATAAAGATAAAGACAGCAACGGCGGCAAACTTACATTGGGACCAGCATGGGATTACAACCTGTCCTTTGGCAATGCCAACTACTGCGATTCATGGCTTACGACCGGATGGCACTATGATTTCAACTCCATTTGTACGGGTTTTTATCCGCATGTTCCCTTCTGGTGGCAGCGATTGGTGGAAGATCCGGCATTCAACGACAACCTGCAATGCCGATGGAAAATGTTCCGGCAAAATTTTCTGAGCGATGATTCCGTCAATTTGTGGATCGATACACAAGCCCTTCTTTTAGAGAATGCGCAGGAGCGCAACTTCGAAAAATGGGACATACTTGGTGAGTATGTGGATTGGAATTATTTCATCGGGGAAAATTACGAAGAGGAGGTCGGTTATATGAAGAGCTGGATCAGCGATCGTCTTTTATGGATGGATCAGCATCTTCCAGGCACGTGCATTACAACGCAGGCAGCAGCAGGTGAAAATAATACGTTATCCCTGATGGTTTATCCAAACCCTGCTTCCAGCATCTGCACGTTTAAAATTGAAAACCCGCAACACAATACATCGCTCACGATTTTCAATTCCCTGGGACAAAGAGTATATTTTTCTGTAATTGACGGCAGTCTACTGGAAGTGAAGGTTTCAGGATGGACAAAAGGGTTCTACCAATTCTTTCTTGAATCAGGTGGAAAAATAAAATCAGGGATTTTGGTTGTTGAATAATTTATGTGATTGCACAGAAGCTATGTCATTTGATCAGCAGCAATGGCTAAGATTCAAGATATGAATTGAAAAATAGTTTTACTTTTAATCGGGCCGTAAAAACAAATTAGAAACTATCTCAAAATTCCAGGAGTCATCGGGATGCTGAAATAAATTCAGCATGACAGCATTGATTGGCCATTTTAATATAGCTTCCAATAAGTTCGCCACCTGAATTTATCCACCGTAAAAATTTGCGCATGAAAAACAGATCTAAAACCATTTCATTTTTTGCTTTGCTTATAACCATCCTATTTTTTTCTGTCAGTTCCTGCCAACAGGACACTGGTTTTTCTATCAGAGGAACGGTTCAGGAAATTGTGTTTGGAAAAGATGGGTACACAGCTACTGTCCGTACTGAGGACAAAAGTTACCAGGCAGTAATCAGCAAAAGCATGCTGCAGGGTGAATACAAAGAACTGCACACCGGTGATATTGTAACTTTAACAGGAGATACCTTCCGACTTGATAACATGGTCCAAATTAGGGTGAGAACTATAAAATTCTGAGAGGTGCTGTTACTTCCAACATGAATTAAAAGCACAGTTTTTTAGAACCGGATCCAGGTATCTATTTGCAGGAAATAAAAAAGCCAGGAATTTTCCTTTTTAAAAAAGTTTGAAGTGCTCCGGTAACAACCCCTGATTTAGCAGGGTTTGCAAAAGATAACTTTCATGAATATAATGGAAATGAAACCTGGAAATTTTACGTAACCTTATAACCATTCATGGTTGTACTTCCTGAAAAAATACGCATTGATAAATGGTTGTGGGCCGTTCGGCTTTTCAAAACGCGTTCCCTCGCAGCGGAAGCATGTGGCAAAGGTAAGATCCGGATAAATGATCAGCCGGTGAAAGCTTCCAGAATGATTAACAAGGGAGAAATACTTTCCCTTCGTGACGGTGCATTCACGAAGCAGTATGAGGTTTTACAATTGACTGAAAACAGGATGGCTGCAAAACTTGCAGATGAGTTTTGCAAAGACATTACACCACGGGAAGAACTTGAAAAGATCAATCTCCATGCAATTCAGATGCGTTCAAGGGATAACCGCGGTGAAGGAAGACCTACTAAAAAAGATAGAAGAGAGT
Source organism: Chitinophagales bacterium (assembly GCA_039919825.1). Lineage (GTDB taxonomy): Bacteria > Bacteroidota > Bacteroidia > Chitinophagales > UBA10324 > JACCZZ01. The sequence continues at coordinate 7,616 of JBDSEW010000134.1, forward strand.
TGGATAATTTTACAGATTTCTAAATCATGATAAGGTAAGGTACGGTGAAGATTTTTCCGGTTTGAACACAGGAAGTAACCTCCGGAAGTACGACCCGCGCATGCTGAGGCGAGTTCACTTACCTGCTTCATTATTCAATATTTTTTCAATGTCGTTTAGTTCGTCTGTGGTGAAGTTGTCGTTATTGAGGCATTCAAGAGAATCTATTACCTGTTCCGGTTTGCTGGCACCGATAATTACAGAAGTAATTCTTTGGTCTTTTAACACCCAGGCGAGTGCCATTTGAGCCATCGATTGATTACGGCTTTTTGCCAGTGCATCTAACTGTTTCACTTTAGCAAGCATTGCTTCAGAAATCTCTGTTTGCTGAATAGCTCCATTTCCCAAATCCCTGGCCGCACGGGAATGATCGGGAATTCCGAGCAAATATTTACCGGTAAGCACTCCCTGAGCCAGCGGTGAAAAAGCAATGCAACCAACATTTTCTTTCTGCAGCAAATCCAACAATCCATTTTCTACCTGCCGCACCAGCATCGAATATTTTGGTTGATGGATCAGGCATGGAGTGCCCAAATTTCTAAGAATGGTGAATGCGCGTGCCGCTTCATTGGGCTGATAACTGGAAATACCCACATACAGCGCTTTACCCTGGCGAACGATCAGGTCAAGCGTTGCCATTGTTTCTTCAAGCGGCGTTTGGGGATCAGGACGATGGTGGTAGAAGATGTCTACATAATCAAGTCCCATTCGTTTCAGGCTTTGATCAAGACTTGCTGTGAGGTACTTCTTAGAACCTCCATCACCATAAGGGCCGTCCCACATTCGGTATCCGGCCTTGGTAGAAATGATCAATTCATCACGGTACGAATACAAATCCGTTTTAAAGATCTTCCCAAAATTTTCTTCTGCCGCACCCGGAGGCGGTCCGTAATTATTCGCAAGATCAAAATGCGTGATGCCATGGTCGAAAGCAGTAAAAAGAATTTTCCTGCTGTTGTCGAGTGAACCAGGTGTGCCGAAGTTCTGCCACAGCCCCAAAGAAATTGCAGGAAGCAGGAGACCACTATTGCCACAGCGGCGGTATTTCATTTGCTCGTAACGGTTGGTATCAGGAATGTAGGACATGAAGGAAAGGTACGAATCAGTTGGTTTGAAGAAACTGTCACTTTAAAAAATATGAATTGATTCGAAAATACTTTTTTGAACGAAGACCCCATGAATATACCTTAAAAAAAACTGCTGCAATCTAACTCTCCTCTCCGTTCAAAGATGTCTACCTTCATTGCTAACCTGTAAAAGCATGAAAGGAAGACGCGCGATAAAATTCACACAATGGCTGGCGATAGTGATTACCACTATTCTTACTAACGTCCTTTCATCTGTTTATAATTATTTCCTATACCAGTTACCGACAATAGACAAAATCAGTCCGTCCTACAGCTTTACAACAGAATTCACATTGAATGTGATTGCGGGATTCATTGTCGGAGGATTAATCGGGGCATTCCTGGTATACTATCTTCAGGATCGTTTCAATGACAAACCATACGGGTACACGATCATCGTCCTTCTTTTCAGCGTATTTGGAGTGCTAATGGTAGTAAGTCTTGCTTTCATGGTTCCTTATGTGATGATATTAACCGGGAAGCCGATTACCGATCCGGCATCTATAGCACTGTTCAAAGCATTATTTTTTTACCAGGTCAATCCGTCCTTGTTCGTGATTTTTCCATTGGTAGTCTTACAGCAAATCATGTTGCAGGTATTCAACAAATTCGGTCCGGGAGTTTTTTGGAAAATGGTTCGTGGAACTTATTACCGGCCGAAAACGGAAGACCGCATCTTCATGTTCATTGATCTTAATTCTTCTACCACCATTGCGGAACAACTGGGGAATGAACGGTATCATGATCTGCTCAAAGAGTATTTTGCAGACATCACCAATTCCATTCTTGACCACGGTGGTGAAATCTATCAATACCTTGGCGACGGAATTATTATCAATTGGAACACACACGGTGATCAAAGAGACCTGAACTGCATACATTGCTTTTTTGATATGAAGAAAGAGATTAAAGCCCGGAGCGACAAGTACATGAAAAAATTCGGACTGGTGCCAACTTTTAAAGCCGGCATGCACTCGGGAGAAGTAGTGGTAGGTGAAATTGGCATCATCAAGCGCGACATTACCTATTCCGGCGATGTACTGAATACTGCCGCAAGAATTCAGGGCATGTGTCATGAACTGAAAAGTGATATGCTGGTATCGAATGATTTCATGAAAACCGTTTTGCTTCCGGCGCAATTTGTTGCAGCAGCAGCAGGTGTCTTTCGTTTGAAAGGAAAAGAAAGGGAGGTAGAGTTGTATAAGCTTTCGATGAATTGAAGGACACGAATTCCCATAACATAAAGCAGAGAAGTCAGATAAATGATAATGGGTGCTTACCAAACTGTCGCTAAATGGAACCGTCATGCCGAATTTATTTCGGCATCTCTGCCAAATTGGGAGATCCCGATCCCGATAATCGGGACGGGATGACAGCTATAATTTTACTTTTTTTTCAACCATCAATGCGACAATTTGGTATGCACCCATGATAATGTGATTAATGGCTAAAGCCATTTTTATTCTTTTGCTGTAAAAAAACGACCTGAAGGTTGGGGAAAAATTTTTCTTACTTCCTGTGCTTCACCTTTTAAACGGCGGATTGATCTCGTGTCAATACTGTTTTCCGTTCTCCAATCTGCTGACGCCACAAGGCATAATACAATCCTTTTTGCTGCAGCAATTCCTGGTGCGTACCTGTTTCTGAGATCCTGCCCTTTTCCAGCACATAGATGGTATCGGCATTCATGATGGTAGAAAGCCGGTGGGCAATGGTGATAATGACCTGTTTTTTTTTTCTG
>JBDSEW010000206.1:0-2693 GCA_039919825.1 Chitinophagales bacterium
GGAGCAGGAAAAAAAACCAAAAGGATTACAACAGCTTTGGATCACACCCTTGAAGGCGCTGGCCAAGGATATTCATTTGGCGGTGCAACAAGCCACCAGGGAATTGGGTATTCCCTGGAAAGTGGAACTGCGGACCGGTGATGTTTCTTCTGCACGTAAGAAGAAGCAACTGGAAAAATTGCCCGATGCATTGATTACTACACCGGAAAGTTTGCACTTATTACTTACAGTTGGAGAATCCGAAAAATTATTTTCGAACCTGCAGTTAATTGTAGTGGATGAATGGCATGAGCTCTTTGGATCAAAGCGTGGTGTGCTCGTGGAATTAGCACTGTCGAGAATTAAAGCAATAAAACCCGGCTTAAAAATCTGGGGCATCTCTGCTACTATTGGTAACCTGGCGCAATCGATTGAAGTCTTGCTTGGAAATGATTTCAAAGGAAATCAATGCCAAGTTGTTGCAAAGATCAATAAGAAGATCAACATCAGGTCTGTGATTCCGGAGGAGATTGAAAGGTTTCCATGGGCGGGACACTTAGGTACACGACTGATTCCCCAGATCCTTCCAATACTCGAGCAAAGCAGATCAACATTATTGTTTACGAATACACGCGGACAGGCGGAGATGTGGTACCAGCAACTATTGAATTACGCGCCTGACCTTGCAGGAACCATTGCCATTCACCATGGATCTTTGAGCAAGGAAGTGAGGGCATGGGTTGAAAGTGCATTGCACAACGATCGTTTGAAAGTGGTTGTATGCACTTCTTCATTGGATCTTGGTGTTGACTTTACTCCCGTGGAAACTGTGATCCAGGTTGGAAGTCCGAAAGGGGTAGCGCGTTTTCTGCAGCGTGCCGGAAGAAGTGGCCATCAGCCGGATGCAGAGAGCAATATTTATTTTGTTCCTACACATTCACTGGAGCTGATAGAAGGTGCGGCATTAAAAGAAGCGGTATTGCAAAATATTCTTGAAGACAGAATTCCTTACATAAAACCTATTGATGTACTCATTCAATATTTAGTGACGCTTGCTGTAGGTGATGGTTTCCGCCACGAAGAAATTTTTAAAGAAGTAAAAACAACATTTGCATTTGCTGATGTTACGGAAGACGAATGGGACTGGGTGTTACAATTCATTACTACCGGCGGATCGTCGCTGGAGCATTACCAGGAATTTTCAAAAGTGGAAGAAGCAGATGGAATTTTCAAGGTGTATGATAAAAAAATCGCACTGCGTCACCGGCTTTCCATTGGTACCATAGTGGCAGATACGAGCATGGCCATACGTTATCTGACCGGCGGAAATATTGGAAGCATCGAAGAATATTTTATTTCAAGAATGAATCCGGGAGATGTGTTTTGGTTTGCAGGTAAGTGCTTATCGCTGGTGCGTGTTCGTGGTAACACTGCCTATGTTAGAAAAATAAAGCCGACGAAGGGACAAATTCCATCGTGGCAGGGAGGCAGGATGCCGTTGTCGTCGCAACTCTCTGCAATGATTCGTAAAAAACTTGATGAAGCAAAGCATCACCAGGAAAAAGAAATTGAAGTTAAAGTTTTAAAGCCGTTGCTGGACCTTCAGGAAGAACGGTCGCTGCTTCCATCGTTGAATGAATTTTTGATTGAACAAATAGAAACGGATGAAGGACATCACTGCTTCTTTTTTCCATTCGAAGGAAGACTGGTGCACGAAGGCATGGCTGCCTTGTTTGCCTATCGCATTGCGCTTATTAGACCGATTTCTTTTTCTATAGCGATGAATGATTATGGATTTGAATTGTTGTCGGACTCCGAGATTCCATTGGAAGAAGCCATTGCACAGGACCTTTTTTCCACTGAAAATTTATTGGCTTATATTCAGGCCAGTGTAAATGCAACAGAGATGGCGATGCGCCGTTTTCGGGAAGTGGCCAGAATCGCAGGACTGATCTTCCAGGGTTTTCCCGGCAGGCAGGAAAAAGAACGGCACCTGCAATCGTCTACACAATTGTTGTTCAAGGTTTTTTCAGAGTATGATCCAAAAAATTTATTGTTGCGGCAATGTTACCAGGAAGTGCTGGACTTTCAACTGGAAGAATTGCGGCTACGAAGGGCATTAATGCGCATCAATTCACAATCGGCAATTATTAAAAGGCCGGAAAAACCAACACCATTTGCATTTCCAATCATGGTTGATCGCATGCGGGAAAAACTGACGAGTGAAAAGCTGGAAGAACGTGTAAAAAAAATGCAACTCCGTTTTGGAGATGAAGTAAAGAACAGGAAAGTGCGCGGAAAAAAAGTAGTGCGTTAAGAAGATCCTATGAATCAGAATAAATCTTAAGAAGTAAATTGCTGGTTGCTTCATCACTTTTATAGCCGCACCCCCAGCCCCTCTCAAAAGGAGAGGGGGCGCTCACTCCAAGCCGCAACTACCTTCTAAAAATAATTATCATTTCAAAACGGCCACTAAGAGATGAAAAAATGACGACGGATGCTTTGACCCATACCATTGCAGGAGAGGAATTATACCTGCTGCCGGAGAAAGCCATTTTCTGGATGCGAAAGAAAAGTTTGTTTATCGCCGATCTTCATTTAGGCAAGAGTGGCCATTTTCGAAAGGCAGGGATTCCCGTTTCTTCATTGGTACATCATGCAGATTTAAACAAGCTGTCGGCAATTATAACTCAGTGGCCGGTGGAAACAATTTA
>JBDSEW010000246.1:0-4669 GCA_039919825.1 Chitinophagales bacterium
AGCTCATAAGTATGAATAAGTGAATTGATAAGTGCTATAATAATGTCGTGGCAGGAACAAGGCAGGTAGTGTGATTGCTTTGGCGTAAGGTTCAGCTTCTTCAGAAAAAGGGTGATATCATCCCTTGAAAAAATGATACCCTTATTAAAAGGATTGATATAAAATAACAGGCTGCTTTTTATTTTCTGTTCTGATTCATCCGGATCGATAAGGTCTTTATGAAACGACAATACAAAGTGCTGCGGAAGGTTAATGCCATAAACCGGCATTTTAATTTTATCAGCAAGTATTAAATAAAGTATCGAAAGCGAAACGGGGTTGCCCTTCTTCGTTTCGAGCATAATATTCAAATAGGAATTCTGCGGGTCGTGAATGTTGGTGGTATTTCCGGAAAAACCATTGAGCTGATACATTACATGGTTGAATACATTCACCTGCTCCAGTGGCGTAAGGTTATAATTCATCTCCAGCCAGACATCTTTGCTGATCTTTTCTATCTGTGCATTGAGCTTTGTTACACTCAAATCAGGATACTGATACCTTGAAACCAGGATGGCCGCCTCCAGCAAACTGCCTTGTTCTTTCTTCGTCCATCGCTTCAGGTCTTTCAATAATGTCTCAAACTGAATGAGGTGTATCAGTTCTTCCAACCGGAAATGGAGATTGGGGTCAAACGTTTTTTCCCATGCAGCTTCCAGCGAAGGAATGATGGAGGTGCCCAATGCAATTAACCGGTCCGTAACATGCCGGTATACTTCCTCATCCGGATCATCTAAGAGGTTGATGAGGGCACTCAACTCATTTTCTTTCAGATGGGCTTTCAAATTATTATTACACAGGTTTAACTTCCCTTACGTTTAAATCGGCCAAAACTTTTCTTCGGTGCATCCTTTGCTTTTTCAAGCAGCTCCATGCAGTCATCCAAAGTTAAGTCCTTCGGTTCTTTGCCCGGAGGTATTTTTGCATTAAGTTTTCCACTCTTCACATACGGTCCCCATTTACCTTCTAAAATAGAGATCCCGTTTTCCTTAAATTCCTTTATTACACTTGAGGCTTTTGCTTTTATCAGTTCAATAGCGTCTTCCAGTGTAATCGTCATCGGATCCTGCTCCTTCTTCAGCGAATAGAATTTTTTATCATGCAGCACGTAGGGACCGAACCGTCCTTCACTCACCGTCACATCCTGGTTTTCATAAGTGCCTGCAATGCGTGGTAATTTAAAGAGTTCCATGGCTTCATCAAACGTGATGGTTTCGAGGTTCATCCCATTGCGAAGCTTTGCATACTTTGGTTTTTCCTCTTCATCCGTTCCACCAATTTGTACCATAGGCCCATACCGGCCCATTCTTGCAATTACTTTGCGGCCTGATTTCGGATCTACTCCCAATTCGCGTTCGCCGGTTACGCGATCAGCATTTTCTAAAGTATTTTCCACGTTTTTATGAAAGGGTTTGTAAAAGTCATCGATCATCTCATCCCACTTCTTCATGCCGTTGGAAATATCATCAAATTCCCGTTCAATCTCTGCGGTAAAACCATAGTCCATCACCGTTTCGAAATGCTGCATCAAAAAATCATTCACCATCATGCCGATATCCGTTGGAAACATTTTTGATTTTTCAGTGCCAAATGTTTCAGCATCTACTATTTTGGTTACTTCATCATTCTTCAGCTTTAGCATTCTGTACTCCCTGCGTGTTCCTTCCTTGTCCTTCTTCTCAACATATCCCCGCTTTTGAATGGTGCTGATAGTTGGTGCATAAGTAGAAGGCCTGCCTATACCCAATTCTTCCAGCTTCTTTACCAAAGATGCTTCTGTATAACGTGCAGGAGGACGAGAAAATCTTTCAGTAGCATTCATCTCTACGAAATTAAGCACTTGTCCGATGCTTAGTGGTGGTAAAGCAGTTGACTCTTCTGTTGAAGCAACCGTTGATTCCGGTTGCGCATCCTCATCTACCGATTCCATATACACTTTAAGAAACCCATCGAACATCAGCACCTCGCCGCTTGCCACCAACTCTTCTTCTTTCACTTTTGAAATAGCAATTTTCGCTGTCGTCTTCTCTAATTGCGCATCACTCATTTGCGATGCAATCGTACGTTTCCAGATCAGGCTGTATAAACGTTGTTCATCACTTTCTCCATCTGTTTCTTTGTTTTCGATGTATGTTGGACGAATTGCTTCATGCGCCTCCTGGGCATTTGCAGTTTTGGTGGCGTATTTTCTTTGTTGCGAATAATTCTTGCCATATGATTTAACAATCTCATCCTGGATCGATTTCAATGCAGTTTCAGAGAGGTTGGTTGAATCTGTTCTCATATAAGTGATCTTGCCAGACTCATACAATCTCTGCGCAACCAGCATGGTTTTGGCAACAGAATAGCCCATCTTCCTGCTGGCTTCCTGCTGCAAGGTGGAAGTAGTGAAAGGAGCTGAAGGAGATTTCTTTCCGGGTTTTACCTGCACATCTTTAACCGAATATTCCGAACCAATGCAGGCCTTAAGAAATGCCTCGGCATCTTTCTCTTTGCTTTTATTTTTTGGTAGCTCTGCCCTGAAGGTTACTTCATTTCCATATTTATCCTTTGCCTTAAAAAGGGCAAGTACTTTAAAAGTAGATTCAGAAGTAAAATTGTTGATCTCGCGTTCGCGCTCCACAATCAACCGCACAGCCACCGATTGCACACGGCCGGCAGATAAAGATTTAGAATTGGAAATTTTTCTCCAGAGAATCGGTGATAATTCAAACCCTACCAAACGATCGAGGATTCTCCGCGCCTGTTGCGCATTCACCATGTTTAAATCAATAACACGTGGATTTTTTACTGCCTCGAGGATGGCAGGTTTAGTGATTTCGTGAAACACAATTCGTTTTGTATCCTTCACCTCCAATCCCAGTGCCTGGCATAAATGCCAGGATATCGCTTCCCCTTCGCGGTCTTCATCCGTTGCAAGCCATACTTCACCGGCATCTTTTGCAAGCCGCTTCAGTTCTTTTACGACATCTTTCTTTTCTGCACTTATTTCATAGGTAGGTTCATAGTGGTTGGCTATGTCAATGGCTTTGTCTGACTTCGGTAAATCACGGATGTGTCCGTAACTGGACTTCACAATAAAATTATCATCGAGAAATTTTTCCAGCGTCTTCGCCTTCGCAGGGCTCTCCACGATCATCAAGTGCTTTGCGCCTGTGTTTGTTTTCTTCTTTGCCATGCAGCTACCAATAAGTAATCATTACAGAAAAATCTCCATCCTCACTTGGCGCAAAGTAAAAAGTTTAACTGTGAATAATCAAAATTTTTATCCTCGGTACTTTAAAGGGCATAAACGTCGCTGTTCAGGATCAGTGAATTAAACCCTCAATTAATATAGTAAGGCGGTGAATCTATAAAGGTATTCCATAGAATTCCTCACAATATCCTGTTTAAAATCTACCAATAGAACTGAGGTTTATTAAAAATCATTTCGCCAAACCCCATCGGAGATTCTTTCCCTTATCAGCTTTTTACTTTTGCAACGCATACATTGCGCGCGCGAAAGAAACTTCTTCACAATGTGCTTTGGACAGGAAATCAATGCGCATGTTTCACACCTGTACCTGATAATGCGCGTTCCGGAGGTCATAAATATACCATGCTTTACTTCATGCTTCCCAGCTTCGCAATAATAGACTTCTCGGTTTGACATGTTGGTTCTATTAGTATGAAATGGTCAAATGATTAAATTGCTGAACTGTTATATTGTCGCGACTAAGCCGCAATACGATAATTACTCACTACTAACTACTCACTACTCACTACTTACTACCCTTTCTTCCTCTTTAAAACCAACACCATACATCTCCAGTTCTTTAAGCACCGGAAGATATACCTGCGACATTACCGGAATGTGAACACCGGTAAGGAAAATTTCCTCCAGCAATAATAAGCGAACCATACTACCCAAAGGTAATCCAACGGTCTTTGCCATCGCAGTATTTAATGCATCGTCTCCTTTCAGAATCAGCGTGCTTACCTGCTCCTGCTTCTTATCGTTTAACGTATACTGCACTTCATGTCTCATCACAATCATATCGTTATCGGATGGCTGCATCATCCACTTTCCTTCCAGCAGGTTTTGAAGTATTTGCGCCGGCGTTCCCTGTTCAACGGAAATTTTTTCCTGGCTAAAAATCCCCAGCCAATCGAGGCGAGCCATTACACTACTTTTCAGATCAAGAAATTTCGCCGTTCTGTTTTTCACACTTTTACCCTTCCATTTTTCCTTTTCAGGAAGATAACAGGATACCCAATCTGCGTACGACATCGATGTAAGATCAGTCAACAAGTAACTGTCATCCGTAAGCCCGAGTTGTACCAATGCATTCCAGGCTTCAGCGTAACCTTCCTTTCGCAAGGTTGAACGCAGAATGGTTTGTGTGCCCTCGAGTTCATATTTGGAAATATAGGACAATGAATCACGGTTGGGATAAGATTCAAATTTGCCGTAACCGGGAATCTTGAATCTTTCTGTCGTTGTAAAAATGTGGTGATAGGGAACAAATTTTCGAATGCCATTCTCCAGGTACTGCGCAGTACTTTGTCCTGCTAACACTACGTTTCTTGGGTTCCACGTTACTTTATAATGCCAGGGATTATTGTCTGATTCCGGAGCAACCAATCCACC
>JBDSEW010000274.1:0-7099 GCA_039919825.1 Chitinophagales bacterium
GAAATTGCAACTGAGAGGTACCACTGTATCCGCGGATGAGTTTATCTCCCTGCATTTCCAATACATGAATAATTAGATGCGTATCTTTAGAAAGAGATTATTCAAACCAATGAGCTGTACGAATCAATAGGACATGAAAACCGCAATTTCTATTCTGGTCATACTACTCTTCATAATGACCAAAGTTGCTTTTTCACAAATCACGATCAACTTCACGGTAGATGCTGCAGCCACAACAGTTGGTCCCGGCGGGATGCATATCGCCGGTCAGTTTTTAACAGATAGCTCGATTACCATTACGGAAGATTGGGATCCCGGAGCCCAAGGTAGCCAGATGACTTTGTTATCAGGAACTACCTGGCAGGTCCAGGTAAGTTTTCCATTCAACTCAGCCGGCAAATTGCTGGAGTTTGAATTTGTTAGAGACAGCGCATGGTTCAACTCCTCATATGGTGATGTGAGTGAAGGCAATCCTGGTGATTGTTGTCTCGACGAAACATGCGGTGTATTGGATGGCAGTGGTGGAATCAACAGGGTGCTCACCATTCCAAATTGTTCAGGTGAATACAATTGTTCCTGGAATAATTGTGCGTTCTTAATTGCATCTTCTTCTCTGGCCATCACCGTTACCCCACAAAATGTTCTTATTTGCAAAGGTGAATCGGTACAACTAACTGCAACGAGCCTTGCTACTATCCTGTGGTTGCCCGATCCAACTTTAAGTTGTTTAGCGTGTAGTAATCCAATTGCTTCGCCCGACATTACTACTTCCTATTTTGTTACAGCCTCCATTGGAAATTGCATTGTAACCGACACTGTATTGGTAACAGTAAGTGTTCCTGAGCTGGCTATTTCCAACGATACAGTGTTTTGTGAAGGACAGTCGTTGCAGTTATCAGCCGGAGGCACCGGAATTATTTCCTGGTCGCCAACAGAAGGATTGAGTTGTTCACTTTGCGATGCTCCAGTTGCGTCGCCGCTTTCTACAACTTTATATTTTGTTACCTCCACTGTTGGAGACTGTAGCATTACAGATAGCCTTTTAATAACCGTTGATACGCTTTCTATAACTGCAGGAAGCGATCAAAACATATTCTATGGGGAAAGTGTGCAATTGAATGCAACAGGTTCTTCAGATTATCTGTGGTCGCCCACAGAAGGATTGAGTTGTACGGATTGTCCTTCGCCAATTGCATCGCCGTTGGCAACCATCTCCTATGAAGTGACAAGCACTTCAGTTAACGGGTGTAAGTCGTCAGATGCAGTTACCATTTTTGTTACAGTACCATGTGTTGGAATATTTTTCCCGAATGCATTTACTCCCAACGGTGACGGCAGGAACGATACATTCGGACCGGTCAGTGAACTGAATCCTCCTATTAAAGCATTCAGAATATTTAACAGGTGGGGCCAGCTGGTTTTTCTATCAACAGCATTCAGCGTGCAATGGGATGGTACTTTTGAAAATCAATTGCAGCCCATTGAATCATATATTTATAACCTCGAACTGGACTGCGAGGGTAATGGTGTTTTGATGAAAGGGGTGGTGATGCTTGTCAGGTAAACGAAAAAGTCGTTAGTCGGAAGTCCTGAGTCTTTAGTAAAGTAGGTTGAAATAAACTATTAACTACTAACTACTAATGACTCACGACTAAGTACTAACTACTAACTACTGCTTTATCAACCTTGCATTCATACCAGTAATTGCATCACCGGTAATATCGTATTGAGGTTCTGCATACAGCACTTGTCCACCTTCTACAATAGATAAGATTACCGTGTATTTATTGGAAGCATTGTAATCCTTCAGAAAAGAATCCAAAGAATCCTTAAGTTCCTTATTGAACTGATCGTGTTGATTTTGGAGGTCGCCGCTCAGCTGGTTTTGTAACTGCTGAATATCCGCTTGTTTTTTCTGAAGCCTTTGTTCTGTTTCTCCAAGCTGCTGCTGCGTCATGGTTGATGCCTGTTGCTGTGCGGTAGCATAATCTGTCTGGAGATCCTTCCCTTTTCGTTCCAGCGTTGCTTCCATCTGTTTTTGCTTTTGTTCCAGTTCCTTTTTCTTATTCACAAACAACGTGTAGCTGTTTTGCATAGAGTCAATGTTGATGGTGGCAACACGGGTATCTGTAGCAGCATCTCCTCCGGTAGTCGCGATTGGAGCAGTGGGGGCATCGGTTCCTGATGGTGCACTTTTACCAAATTGAATAAACAACAAAGCTGCCGTAATCACAGTAAGCACCACATTCCAGGCAATCAAAAGGGATGATTTCATGAATCAGTTTTTTTGCAAAAGTAAGTGTTGAAGTTGAATTAGCGGTAAGATGTTAAAACAAGCGTTAAGGCACATAGGCGCGAAGAAAGTGCAGTGGCTTAACGTTAATCTTTTTTACGTCTTAGCGCTACCATCTTTTGCTGCTGCACCTTTTTTCAACCGCTTTATCTGTGCGAGGTGATGTTCGAAGTGATCCTCGAAAAACTGCACCATTTGTCCTGCGTTCAGCCTCCCTGCCCTTGGATGTTTATAGATCTCCCTTTCCAGCAGGTTGTCAGGAAGACCTTCAATAAATGATTTTAATCGTCCTCTTGAATCGTCCCATCGTTGCACCACTTCTTCAAAATCCACATCTTCAGGTACTGAGCCCAACATCGCAGGTGCTTTCCATTTATAACCTGAACGAAGTACCAGGGAAAGCAATGAAGAACGGATGGATGCTGCAGCACCGGTTTTTTTGATCGAAGTTCCACCCAGCATTTTTTTTGAAGCATACGCCGCAGATGCGCTTTCTGCAAGAAATAAATGGTAGAGCACCTGGTTTACCGACCACTTGTCTGCCGCTGGTTTAAAGGTTAAGACCTCTTTACGCAGTAACCTTAAATCAGTAAGTAACTTTGTCCGTGATGCTTCCAGCGCATTGAATTGACGAAGCAGTTTCGTTTTTTGCATGGATGAAAATAGTAAAACTTGCCGGAAGCGATCACTTTCAGAAAAGCTATTCCTTTTTGATATGTCGCTTTTCATTTCTAATTTACAACCATGCCGCTCAACCCGATCGTACTTTCCATTCCTGTTTTCTTTATCCTCATCGGGATTGAAATCATCTACGACCGCATCACCAATAAACATCTTTACCGTCTCAATGATGCGGTAAGCAATATCAGTTGTGGCATCTTTGAGCAGATCACCGGCACCTTTGCAAAAGTTTTTACAGTGGCTTTGTATGCGCTGGTGTATGATCATTTCAGATTTTTTACAGTGCCTGAAAAATGGTATTGGCTACTTGCGCTCTTCCTGGGAGTTGATTTTTTTTATTACTGGGCACACCGGATGAGTCATGAGATCAATTTGTTCTGGGTGGGACACGTAGTACACCACCAGAGTGAGGAATATAATCTTTCTGTAGCATTACGGCAGGGTGCCTTGCAAAAAGTATTTACCGCAGGTTTTTATTTACCACTTGCATTGTTTGGATTTAATACCACCTGGTTTGTGTTGCTGGGCGCCTACAATACGTTGTACCAGTTCTGGATTCATACAGAAGCCATCCGCAGACTAGGTCCGCTGGAATATGTATTTAATACACCTTCCCATCACCGCGTTCATCATGGCAGAAATCCAAAATACATCGATCGCAATCATGGTGGCACACTCATCATTTGGGACATGCTTTTCGGAACTTATCAAAAAGAAGAAGAGCGGGTGGTGTATGGAATTACTACCCCCACACAATGCTGGGATCCTGTTTCAGCACACTTCCGCCCGTTTACCAATATGTGGATTGATTTAAAAATGGTGAAGGAATGGCCCGATAAGATCAGGCTCCTGTTTATGAAACCAGGCTGGCTTCCTGAAAAATACGGAGGTTATCGTGCACCCAAAATCGTACTGACGGAAACGTATGAGAAATTTAATACGCGCCTGAACCGCGAAATGAATTATTACCTGGTAGTTCACTTTCTTTTTATTCTGGGCGGAGCGTCTTTTTTCTTGTTCAACCTCTCTAACCTTTCCACACCAGAACAAATAGTAATTGTTGCGCTCCTCACTTTTTCCGTAATGTCAACAGGTTTTTTGTTTGAAGCACATTCATGGGCGGCTGTTGCTGAATATATTCGCTTGCTGCTGACAGGTATTATTGTATTGATGATGTTAAAGGATGCAGCCATCTTTGTTCCAATGGCCATTGCTGTTACAGTGATCATCCTGTCATCAGTTTATTGGGTGCAGAAATTTTACGTGGTTCTGCTTTCAAAAATAAGTGCCTGAGTGGGGAAACAGACTTTTTCATTTAGCTTATTTTTCATGGTCGCTGTTATTCACCTTGTTGCTATCCTGGCAGGTGATTCATTGAACTGGCTGGTGATGTCAACAAAGCCGATCCTTTTGTTTTTACTTCTTGTCATTTTTTATTTTCAGACAAGCGCTTCAGCAGGTGTATTCAGAAAACTGGTACTTGCTGCTCTTTTTTTCTCCTGGGTCGGTGACATATTGCTGTTGTTTCAGCAGCAGGATGCAAATTTCTTTCTTGCCGGATTAATCAGTTTCCTGGCAGCACACGTTTGTTACCTCCTTGCATTCCGCAAAACATCTTTGAATCATCAACAAAAGCTGCTGAAAGAAAAGCCTTGGATGATTCTCCTGTTCCTTGCGTATGGAATTATTTTTTTCTTCCTGATAAGAAATGGACTAGGTGATTTGCTGATACCGGTTATGTCCTATATGGTTGTTATTTTGCTGATGGGTATTGCTGCACTCAACCGGTTTCGCAGGGTGGAATACCAAAGCTTCCTTTGGGTGTTTACCGGCGCCTTGTGTTTTATGGTAAGTGATTCTTTGCTGGCAATCAATAAATTCGCTCACCCAATACCAATGGCAGGTTTTTTTATCATGCTCACGTATATAGCTGCACAATATTTAATAGTGAAGGGAAGCGTGCAGCAGATCGAAACAGAAAAGGTGAAATCAGTTACCATTTAGGAATTTGCAAACTGCTAACTACCAACTGCTCTTGCTGCTTCCCAGCCAATCATTGCTGTCTTTCGATTGCTTCCCCAATGATACTGACCGAATGTTCCGGATGATTGAATTACCCGGTGACATGGAATTAAAAACGCAACAGGATTGTCCCCAATGGCAGATCCCACGGCGCGTGATGCTTTAGGACTTTGAATGCGCGTTGCAATATTTCCATACGTAGACAGTTGGCCCATTGGTATTTTAAGCAGTGTTTCCCATACTTTGAGTTGGAATGCCGTTCCTTTCAGGTGCAGTTTTATATGGCTGATTTGTTTCCAGTCCTGAGTAAAAATGTACAATGCATTTTGCTGAAGCAGATCAACCATTTGCTGGTAGTGCGCGTTTGGGAATTTCCTGCGCAAAATAATCAGTGCTTCGTGTTCACTTTCCGCAAAGGCCATGTGGCAAATACCTTTGCTTGTAGAGGCTATCAGCATATCGCCAAACGGACTCTCTGCATAACTGTAATTGATGGAAAGCGCCTCACCGCCATTTTTAAACTCACCAGGCGTCATGCCTTCAATGTTAATGAACAGGTCGTGCAAACGCCCGGTACCTGAAAGCCCGGTTTCGAAAGCAGCATCAAACAATGTTGCCTGCTTGTCTTTCAGAATGCTTTTCGCATGTTCCACACTGATGTATTGCAGAAATTTCTTGGGGCTCACTCCCGCCCATTCTGTAAACAATCGTTGGAAATGAAAAGGGCTGAGATGTATTTTCTCCGCTACCTCATCGAGGTCGGGTTGCTCTTTAAAGTTTTGGTGGATGTAATCAATGGCTTCGGCGATCCGGTTGTAATTTATTGTTTCCTGTGTTGTCATGGTACTTAAGTATTTGCTATGCAAAAGTCGTGGCCCGATTCAATTGCCGAAACCCGAAAATTGCGGACTTTATCTACTGCCTGATCTTAGGTTGAAAAAAGCAGTAACTGGAATGTATAAGGTGATGCAAATTATAAATACACTGACAAACTGAATGATTTGTCGTACACCCATCCTGAAAGCAGTTGGAATAAAGAATGCGGGGTATTCCTATATTTATCCGGCTAGAATACTCAACTGCTATGAACCAACTATTACCCAAAGCAGCATTGTTGATTATCCTGTATCTGCTGGCAGGATGTGCAAATCCGGGAACCAATGAAAATAAAGACGTTCAGAAGAATAAGGACGACGAATTGTATCTTCCTCATAAATATGTAGAACTAAAACATCCGGATTGGAGTAGAAATGCAACCATCTATGAGGTAAACATCCGTCAGTTTACTGCTGAAGGCAACTTCAAAGCATTTGAAACGCACCTTGCGAGGTTGAAAGAACTAGGCGTGGATATTATCTGGCTGATGCCCATTCACCCTATTGGTGAAAAGAACCGGAAAGGAACAATGGGCAGCTACTATTCTGTAAAAGATTATTACAGCGTGAATCCTGAGTTCGGAACAATGGAAGAATTCAAAGCACTCGTGAATAAAATTCATGCAATGGGTATGCATGTGATCATCGACTGGGTAGCTAACCATTCAGCATGGGACAATCTATTGGTAACTGAACATCCGGAATGGTATACGAAAACTATTGAAGGAAATTTTCAACCCACACCATGGTATGATTGGGAAGATATCATTGACTTCGATTACAACCAGCCCGGCATTCGCAAATACATGACTGAGGTATTAAAATATTGGATAAAGGAAACCGATATTGATGGTTATCGATGTGATGTCGCGGGATTTATCCCGGTTGATTTCTGGGAGAATGTAAGAGCGGAGCTGGATGAAATAAAACCTGTTTTCATGCTGGCAGAATGGGAATCGCGTGACCTTCATAAAAAAGCATTTGACATGACCTATTCCTGGAGTTTGTGGGATCAGATGCGTGGTGTAACTACAGGTGGAAAAAATATCGGGGGATTGGTGGAATACATGGCCCATGATGTAAACACTTTTCCGGAGGATGCCTACAGAATGACATTTACAGATAATCATGATAAAAATTCATGGGAAGGAAACCAGTATTCCAATTTCGGAGCAGGACTTGAACCTGCTATGGTTTTGGCTTGTACAGTTAATGGAATGCCGTTGAT
>JBDSEW010000337.1:0-5984 GCA_039919825.1 Chitinophagales bacterium
AGTAAACACCCCGCATGCGCTACTTGGAGTAATGCAGGATATATTGGTGATCTTCCTTCTTAATCATTTTTTTTCGAAAACCATCTTAGGCTCCTATGCATTTGCTTTCCGGATATTAAAAGTGCCCGCAGCATTTATTGGGGCAGCCATGTTCCAGGTTTATTTTCAACGGGCCAGCACTTTAAAACAGGACGGAAAACAATTGCAGGCACTTACAAAAAGTGTGTATATACAAATGAGCCTGGTAGGAGTTCCTGTCTTCACCCTGCTTGCCTTTCTTGCACCGCAGTTATTTTCATGGATCTTTGGCGCAGAATGGATACAGGCAGGGTCAATTGCACAAATACTGAGTCCATGGCTGTTGCTGAATTTCATCTTTAGTCCAGTAGCAGCCATCACACTCGTGCTTAACAAACAACAATGGGCCATCTGGTTTGCTGTGGCAGATACCATTTTGCGATGCGCTGCTATTATCATTGGTGGATGGAAGGGTGATGAAACACTTGCCTTCTTACTTTTAAGTGCCGGTAGCGGAAGTTTACTATTATATGCACTATATTGGTTTTATCATTTACCACTGCGAATAGAAAATAAAAATTACTAAAAAAAATACGCTCATTCTTCTGACAATATGTTTCGAAAATTTCTGCACCGTCTAAAGAGAATATTCTTCCGCGACCAGGTTCCTGAAATGATCTGGGGCTTTACCTGTGCTGATGGAAAGTACCGCCTGAGCGTCAGGATCAGCAACACTACTTTTATCGGCAGCAGAGAAAAATTATCTCTTGGTGATAATGTGTTCATCGGACATTACAACATGATAGATGCCAGCAATAGCCTGGTGATTGAAGAAGGATGCCAGGTCACCAACTATGTAAGCATGCTTACACACTCCAGCCACTATTCCATTCGGCTATACGGAAAGGAATACGTAAATCATAAAGACCATACTGGCTACGTAAAAGGTAAAGTGAAAATTGGAAAATATTCTTTTATTGGCCCGCACTCCGTGATCATGCCTGGCACAAGCATTGGAAAGGGAAGTATCGTAAGTGCTTTCAGTTATGTGAGCGGCGTATTTCCTGATTTCTCCATCATCTCTGGTAACCCCGCAGTAGTTTCAGGGGATACGAGAAAGATTGATCAGTTATTTCTCAGTCAGTATCCTGAACTACAGGAATTATATAACCAGTGGAGTAAATAAATGATGGTGTAATGAAAAAACTCTTGCTTGTTGGTATAAATTCGGTGCACACTTACAATTATATTGAACTGATAAACGGTTATTTTGATGAGATACTGCTTATCACCGACAGCATCAACCCTTCCTACAAAGGCAGGGCACACGTTTATGATTTTTCAGTAAAAAATTCAATAGTTATTTTCAGGTCATTCTCTGAAATTAAAAAACTCGTAAAGGAATTCCTGCCTTCTGTCATGCACATTCACCAGGCCAATACTGCTGCATGGTGCATGCTGACTGCCCTTCGTCAGTTAAAAATTCCGTCTATCGTTACTGCATGGGGCAGCGATATCCTGGTGAATCCGCAAAAAGGTTTTTTCTACCGAAAAATGGTATCGCAAATTCTTAGTCGTTCGGATTACTTCACAGCCGATGCATCTTTTTTGGCTGAAAAGATGAAGGAGCTCTCAAAAAAAAATATTGAAGTGGAGGTGATCAACTTTGGCATTGATCCAATCTGTAACAACCTTTCCGAATTGAATAACTTACTCCCGCAAAAAGAAAATATCATTTATTCAAACCGTCTGCATAAAAAGCTATACCGCATCGATAAAATCATTCTTGCTTTTGCCTTTTTCATTAGAAGCAATCCGCAGCAATGGCAATTGGTGATTGCCGCCACGGGTGAAGAAACACCAAACCTGATGCATGTTGTCACCACACTTGGAATTACGCAAAACGTAACATTAACAGGCTGGGTTAACCGCGATCAAAATTATGACTGGTACCGTAAAGCGAAAATTTTTGTGAGCTATCCGGAAAGTGATGCAACATCGGTAAGCCTGCTGGAAGCGATGAGCGCCGGCTGCATTCCCGTTTTATCCGATCTTCCTGCAAACCGTGAATGGATATCTAAAGCCCACAACGGAGTTATTACTCCACAACTCTGTTCAACTGATTTTGAAAATGCGGTTGAATTATGCAGCACCAATGCAGCGGCAAATAATCTTGACCTTGTACTGCAAAAAGCTTCAAAGGCAAACAGCAGAAGACTTTTTCTTGAACTTTACAATCGCGCTTCTTAATAACCATGAAAGTCTGCCATCTTACATCCGTTCATCCTCCTTATGATACCAGGATATTTGTAAAGGAATGTTCTTCGCTGGCGGCTGCAGGATTTGATGTAACGCTGATTGCACCTGCTGAAAAAGATGAAATAAGAAATGGAGTAAAGATAGTAGCTGTTAAAAAAAATACTTCCCGTATTTCAAGAATGATTACTACCGTGAATGAAGTATGGAGTGAAGCTTTAAAAGTAAACGCGGACATTTATCACTTCCACGATCCTGAACTCATTCGCATCGGATTACGGTTGAAGCAACACGGATTCAAAGTTATTTACGATGCACACGAAGATGTTCCACGCCAGTTAATGGCTAAACATTACCTGCCATCTTTTTCAAGAAGATTGATTGCTTCCCGCTTTGAACAATATGAAAATCGTGCCGCTGAAAAATTCGATCAGATAGTTACGGTTACTCCATTGCTTGAAAAACGATTCAAACGCTTCAATCCAAATACTGTCGAGGTTTGCAATTTTCCTTCATTGCAGGAATTTCCAAAAGCAGAAAGTAATTGGCACCAGCGAAAAAATGAAATTTGCTATATCGGTAACATCACCGCAATTCGTGGAATTCATGAAATGGTAAAAGCAATGGAACATTGCAACAGCAAACTACATCTTGGTGGAAGTTTTTCACCTCTTTCACTTCGGGAGGAAGTGGTTCATGATAATGGTTGGAAAAAAGTAGTGGAGCATGGGTTCATGAACCGTGAACAGGTGAAAGCCACGCTGTCTTCCAGTAAGGTGGGGCTTGTTTTGCTTCATCCTGCCGAAAACTATACAGAAGCGTATCCGGTGAAAATGTTTGAATACATGGCAGCGGGTCTACCGGTGATTGCCTCTGATTTTCCGTTGTGGAAGGAAATTATTTCAAGGCACCAGTGTGGAATTTGTGTAGATCCGGCGGATATTTCTGCCATTGCTGATGCAATTAATTATTTGCTTTCAAATGATACCATTGCACAACAAATGGGATTGAACGGACGACAAGCCATTGAATCCGAATACAATTGGGAACAGGAAGAAAAAAAGCTGGTTGCCATCTATCAACTGCTGAAAACTGAAGCTGAAAGTCAGTAACCATGAAAAAAATCAGCGTAATAATTCCATGTCGCAATGAAAAAGATTTTATTCAAGCCTGTATTCAATCCATTGTGGACGCTGACTACCCTGAAGAATTACTGGAGATCATTGTATGCGATGGATTGAGTGATGATGGAACATTGAGTATACTGGAAGCACTAAGGTTGAAGATTCCAATACTGCACATTGTTATTAACCAGCGAAGAATAACACCTGTTGCACGCAATCTTGGCGTCCGGTATGCTACAGGTGATTACCTACTTATTTTCGATGCGCATGCTGAAATGACCGGCAACTACCTTCTGGAAAATGCAACTATTCTTGATCAGAAACCGGATGTTTGGTGCAGTGGCGGAATATGGAAGAATTGTTTCACGAATGAACTTTCAAAAAATATTGCCCGCGCAATGTCTTCTCCGTTCGGAGTGGGCAATGCTTATTTTCGAACTGGTCAGCACAACGGGTATGCTGATACGGTGGGCATGCCCATGTACAGGAAAGAAGTATTTACAACAGTGGGTCTTTTTGATGAATCACTGATCCGTAACCAGGATGACGAATTCAATTACAGGGTTGAAAAAGCCGGTGGCAGGATTTGGCTCACAACAGCTACCTATTCAAATTATTTCGTGCGGCCTTCCTGGAAAAAATTATTCAGCCAGTATTATCAATATGGTTATTGGAAAGTTTATGTAAACAGAAAACATCACACGGTAACTACAGCACGACAAATGGTTCCTTTATTTTTTGTTGTTTTCCTCCTGACAGGTTTGATTGTTTCATTTTTTCAATTGCACCTGAACAACCTTTACCTGTTTATATTAATTGTATACACGGCATTGGCAATTGGTTCAGCAGCAAAATTCAGTATACATGCGAAAGATCTTTTGCAGATCGTGATGTCCTTCTTCATACTTCATTTTTCATATGGAACAGGATATGCAAAGGGAATAATTGACTTTTTGTTGCTGCAACGACAACCTTCACGCACTAGAATTTTGTAGTTTGACTAATGTTACATTTGTAGTTCACTTTCAGCTTTCAGCAATTCGCAATTCATAAATTCTAATTCACTGCCTTGATCCCTTTTTCCCCGCCACATATCAACGATGCTATCATCAACGAAGTAGTTGATACATTAAGATCCGGATGGATCACTACCGGGCCCAAAACAAAATTGCTGGAAAAGGAAATAGCCGCTTATGTTTCTGCCGAACAGGTATTGTGTGTTAATTCCGCCACGGCAGGCCTTGAATTAGTGCTGCGCTGGTTTGGAGTGAAAGAAGGCGATGAAGTAATTCTTCCCGCATATACTTATTCTGCAACTGCTAATGTAGTGATCCATTGCGGAGCCAAACCGGTACTGGTAGATGTGAATGAAGAAGATTTTAATATTTCGGTAGAGAAGATCCGGGAAGCCATTACTTCCAAAACCAAGGTGATCATGCCGGTAGATATTGGTGGTTTTCCCTGTGATTATGATGCCATCAATCATTTGGTAAATGAGGAGCAAGCCAGAAAGCTTTTTTCGGCAAACACCACTGAACAACATTTGCTTGGTAGAATTATGATACTTGCTGATGCTGCACATTCAATTGGTGCATTGTACCATGGAAAAAGAACCGGCATCCTTGCAGATGCTACTGTATTCTCTTTTCACGCAGTAAAAAATTTAACTACTGCTGAAGGAGGTGCTGTTTGCCTGCACCTGCCACAGCCTATCGATAATGCAGTGATCTATCAGCAATTGAACACTAAATCGCTACATGGTCAGAATAAAGATGCGCTCGCAAAAATGCAGAAAGGAAACTGGGAATACGACATCGTGGAAGCCGGAATGAAATGCAACATGCCGGATGTTTTAGCTGCAATCGGATTGGCCACCTTCCGCGAATATGAAAGCACACAACTTCCAAAAAGAAAATTAATTGTAGAACAATACCTCGAAGGATTCAGAAATTTGGAATGGGCGCAAATGCCTTCAATAAAAACGGCAGAAAAAGAATCATCCTACCACCTGTTTATGCTCCGCGTCAAAAATATCGACGTAGTGAAACGCAATGCCATTATTCAAAAAATTTTCGACCAGGATGTTGCCGTGAATGTTCATTTCAAACCACTCCCATTACTGACCTATTATAAAAATATGGGATTCAGGATGGAAGATTATCCGGTTGCCTTTGATAACTACTCCCGTGAAATCTCACTTCCTGTTTATGTAGATCTGACAACCGACCAGGTAAATTCCGTGATAAGTGCAGTGACAAATGCGGTAGCGCAAATTAACGGCTCGTTTTAAACGGCCGAAAATTCAAAAAAACAATGGCCATCACTGATGTACGTTTTCTATAAAAGAATCTTTGACACCGTTGTAGCAGCTCTTGCTCTTGTACTGCTTTCCCCATTGTTCCTGATTATTGGTTTCGCTGTTAAGCTTGATTCTGCCGGACCTGTTTTTTTTCAACAAAAAAGAGTTGGCCTGCATCAAAAAGTCTTCAGCATGTTCAAGTTCAGAACAATGCATCCTGGAGCCGACCAAAAAGGACTTTTAACAATCGGAAATGAAGACAGCCGGATTACCCGGACAGGAAAGTT
>JBDSEW010000354.1:0-8628 GCA_039919825.1 Chitinophagales bacterium
AAATCAGCATTGGGTTGTGACCAATGAATTGAATTCATCAAAGAAATGTTTACATCTTTAGAAGCAACAATGAACTTCTGATTTCACAAAACGGAAAAGTTCAGAAAGGCAGATGGGAGCACTTAGGAAACAATTCAATTCTAATTGATCAAAAAGATGAAAGCAATTTTTTCAAACACGGACTTTTCGACGAGACTGTTCTTCACCTTAAAAAGGAAGACCCCTTAAAAAATTTCTTTTTATCGTTATTATGATTCGCTGCAACAATTCAACCATTCAGCGATTTAACAATTTGCAATTCATACAAATTAATTCACCACCTACCACATCATTCACTTCAATATCTCATGCCCCATCTTATCCCTTTTCGTTTGCAGGTATTTTTCATTGTGTGGATTGGATATTTGTTCAATGGCAACATTCTCCACAATCTCCAATCCATAACCCTTTAATCCCGCCCGCTTCCTTGGATTATTCGTCATCAGCCTGATTTTACTCACGCCCAGGTCGCGCAGAATTTGAGCGCCAACTCCGTAATCGCGGTCATCCATTCCAAAGCCCAATTGTAAATTGGCTTCTACTGTATCCAACCCTTGTTCCTGTAAAGCATAAGCCTTCAACTTATTCAATAATCCGATACCGCGTCCTTCCTGGTTCATATACAACACGACTCCCTTGCCTTCCTTTTCTACCATATACATGGCATCATGCAATTGTCCGCCACAGTCGCATCGCTGCGAGCCAAACACATCGCCGGTTAAACAGCAGGAATGAACCCTTACTAAAACAGGTTCATTTTCATTCCAGGTTCCTTTTACAAGCGCAAGGTGAACATCACCAGTACTTCGCTGTGTATAGGCATGAAGTTTAAAAACACCCCAATCGGTTGGCATATTCACCACCACTTCCTTATTAATCAGCGACTCCATCTTCAACCTGTATTCAATAAGATCCTTGATCGAGATAATTTTCAGGTCAAATTTCCTGGCCACTTTCATCAGCTCTGGCAAGCGTGCCATGGTACCATCATCATGAATAATTTCCACCAATACACCGGCCGGTTCAAATCCTGCGAGACGGGCAAGATCAACGGTTGCTTCTGTATGCCCTGCCCTGCGAAGCACACCACCTGCCACTGCTTTCAGTGGGAAAATATGTCCGGGCCTGCCAAGCTCTTCCGGTTTTGTAGCCGGATCAATCAATGCAGCAATCGTTTTGGAACGGTCAAACGCAGAGATACCGGTAGTAACACCTTTTCCCAAAAGATCTACCGAAACTGTAAATGGAGTTTGGTGCAGCGCAGTATTTTCACCCACCATTAAATTCAGCTTAAGCGCTTCACATCTTTCCTCAGTCAATGGTGTGCAAACCAGGCCTCTTCCCTCCTTCGACATGAAATTGATGATTTCAGGAGTAGCATTTCGCGCAGCAGTAATAAAGTCACCTTCATTCTCGCGGTCTTCATCATCTACCACAATCACCAGCTTTCCGTTTCTGATATCTTCAATAGCATCTTCAATGGTATTCAATTGAATCCTATTGGTTCCGTTCAGTTGGTTTCCAGACATTATTTTTTACTCCGGTTAAATAGTTAAAAAAGCCATTCAGCAGCGCAGCATTCATCACGTAAAAATGAGCAATGTAACGTAAACCAGAAAAGTGGATGTTTAGTTTACGCAGCGTAGCATCCAGCAACGGAACTGCAAACAGTAATGTTTGCATCCAGCAGCAGGCTTTAAAAAAATCACTGTTGAAGGATAAAACAAAGCTACTAAAATAGGTA
This sequence comes from Chitinophagales bacterium, assembly GCA_039919825.1. Classification (GTDB taxonomy): domain Bacteria; phylum Bacteroidota; class Bacteroidia; order Chitinophagales; family UBA10324; genus JACCZZ01. The sequence goes on from JBDSEW010000354.1 coordinate 1,784, forward strand.
ATGATGAGTAAGAACGGGCCCATCCACCGCAATACCTTATGCGACCAGAAAGCAAAGGCCACTGTTCCTTTTGAAGGAGACAATAAATTGGAAAACCGTCCCAGGTTTTGAAAGTTACCTTTAGCAATCCTCGTTTTCCGTCTGAATTCTTCCGACACCTTGTTGCTCACATCTTCATTGCACGTGGCATTCAACTCACTGATGGCCCTGCCATTTTGCTCCAACACCTTCATAGTGATATAAAAATCATCCACAATAAATGAAGACGGTGTCGGCACAAAAAACTCCTTCCTCATTGAATAACAACCTCCAAATGCACCCATCATCGCCCCCCATAAAATGCCTTCCTGGTACTTCATCCTGTTTTCATTGAAAAGATAATCACGCTCCTGCCTGGAAATACCATCTGCTTTAATTACAGGATTCAAAATGTTTCCGGCAACGAGAGCGATAGCCGGATTCCTGTAATGTTTTACCAGTTCATAAAGTGTATCACGTGCAAAGAAAACGTTAGCATCAGTAAAAACCAGCAACGTTGCAGAAGCCTGTTTCGAAAGCTCATTCATAATCGCAATCTTTCCTGTCCGTTCTTCAAAACGAATCAGCCTGATCTGCGGAAATTGTTTTGCATGCTGACTGATGATCGCTTCTGTATTGTCTGTTGACTGGTCTGATCCTATGATCCATTCTATTTTTTCAAGTGGATAAGAAGTATAAAAAGTAGAGGCTATCTTTTGTTCCATCACCCTTTCTTCATTGTAAACAGCGAGCAGGATGGAAATAAAAGGTAACTCTTCCTCCTGCTTATAAATTAATGATTGCTGTTTTTTTCCTGCTGAAAGGAGTTTTAAAATAAGCGGATAAAAAAGATAAGAGTGCAACAGCAATAGAGCGGCGCACCAGAAAATAATTTGTAAAACAATCACGCAAGAAGAGATTTGTAAAAATTCAGCAGTTCGTTTACAATCACTTTATTATCGAAACGATCTTTTACAAAGGTACGCCCATTCTCTGTGATGGTATGGCAAAAATCAGGTTCCTTGAGACAACGTTTTATCTGTCGTGCAAACGCATCTGCATCATCAGCAATCAGGATGTGCTTTTCATTCACCGCATCAATACCTTCTACACCAATGGTGGTGGAAATTACCGTCCTGCCTTCTGCCATGGCTTCCAGAATTTTCACCCTGATTCCACTTCCTGAAAATAAAGGTACAATCATGATGCTCTTTGAGCGGATGAATGCACGGGAATTTTCCACTTCTCCCACCATCTCTACATTCTTATATACCTTATCAGGAAAATCAGTTGGGAAGTTTCTACCGGCTACAAAAAACTTAAGATCCGGAAACTGGCTTTGCACCTTTGGCCATACCTTATCCAGGAACCATTCAATACCTTCCCTGTTGGGAAGCCAGTCCATCGATCCGATATAACAAATGGAAGGACTGGTAATAGCATCCTCTGTATCCTCTGTTTCTCCGATCATATTCATACCTACCTGGCTGGTATGGATCGGTAGTTTACATCCAAGTTCTACAAACCGCGCTGCATCCACTTCAGAAATCGGTACCAGCGCATCGCACGAGTTCAGGTGATAAATTTCAAACTCTTTCATGCGTGTAGCCAATGTTTGCAAATACCATTTCTTGGCTCCGGGCTTTGCAATTTTTGAATTCCGCTCCCATATCAAATGCTCGATATTATGCGCACGCAATACAATTTTTGCTTTTGAAAATTTACGCACCGATAACAGGTAAGGCAACAGGTACAACCCTTCCAATTGAACGATATCAAAATCATTTTCCCTTAGTATCGCGGAAAGTAACCGCTCAAAATCGGGAGAAACAAACCTTTGAATATTATAGGAATCTCCGGTAAACAGGGTACGCAAGGCATCCCACCAGTTCACATCCGTGTCCAGCAATACGGAATGAAAATCAGCAAACTCCTGATTTTCTTCCGGAAGCTCGTCAGGAGGAAAAAAATGCTTCTTGGTATTTATAGCGGCAACTGTCACCTTCTGGCCCGCTTCATAAAAACCACGGGTCAACTGGTGAATAGCGATCACTTCCCCATCTCGGAGAGGATACGGAAACTTTTTACAAACCTGGAGAATGCGCAAGCAGGATCATGTTTTGGAGGTGCAAAGTTATATTTTGCCGTCAGCATTTTAAATACGAATCAATCTTTGTTGAACGTGACACATGCTAAAGCAAGATTCCATCCATGTGCCTCCTCTAATCAAAACCTATAAATCACTCATCCTACGGCGAAATAAAAGATCTGTTTCAACCATAATTTCGTTGCTCCAGGATTAAAATCAATTCAATAAGTGATTCTTTATCTTCATTAATGGTCAGTGGTAGACCTTAGTGTTGATAAACCAAGATTATTAATTTTACTCATAGTTGCCCGAATCATTGATTGCAGTACATTTGACATATTAAAAAACTTATAACGGCTGAAGATGAAAACACCAAACCCTCTGCGATTGAACTGCCTTGTTTTATTGATAGCCTTTGTATTCCTGTTTAACCAATCCTCCTCTGCCCAGGGATTTGTGTGGGTAAAATCATATGGTGGTTCTGAAAAGGATAAAGGAAAAGACCTTGGTGTTGATCAAGTCGGCAATCAATACGTAGCCGGATTCTTCAGGGACCAGATGAACATGGGAACCATTAACCTCCAGGCAGTAGGTGGACCGGATGATGAGGATATTTTCATTTCAAAAATGGATATCGACGGCAATCCGGTTTGGGGACACAGCATGGGAAATGCAGCAAGTCAGAGTGATGACTATCCATTTGGTTTAAGCGTAAACAGCAATGGTTTTTGCGCCTCTACCGGAAAATGCTTTGGATATGTAAAGCTCGATAATGGTGATTCACTTTCCGGATTTGGAATGGAAGACATGTGGCTCGTTTCGTATGATCCGAACGGAAATCTTAATTGGGCGAAACTGGGTGGAGGTAGCACCAATGACATGGGAACCGCAGTATATGTAGATAATGAACAGAATGTTTATTGTGCGGGAAATTTTAATGGTGATATGAATTTCTTTGGAGATTCCCTGATCACCGTTTCACAGGAACCGAATATTTATTGTGCCAAATACAACTGGAGTGGCGAACTGTTATGGGTAAAAACTTTTAACTCAGAAACTTCTGTGCAGGTGTATGACATGACCGTTGATCAGGAAGGCAATATTTATTTGAGTGGTAACTATAGGCACACTGTGAATTTCGGTAGCTACGAGTTTACCTCCCTCGGTGATGGAGATGGGTTTATTGTGAAGATGACGCCGGCAGGTGACGTGCTTTGGGCAACCAGCTTTGGCTCCACTGTGGCAACAAGCGACGAAACTGGCGCAACAATATCTCTTGACGCTTCCGGAAATTGTTACGTAGCCGGCACCTTTGTTGGCAATTGCCAGTTTAACGGTGGCCAGATTACTACCGGCAACAACCTGAAAAATATTATGGTGGCGGCCTTTGATGTTGATGGAAATTTCATGTGGGCCAATGCAATCAAAGGTGGGCCCGGCGCAAAATTCAGCCCCATCACGCTGTCAATTTTTGCGGAAGAAAATATCATGCTCACAGGAATTTTTATGGGCATTGACACTGTTGGATCCATCGTACTTCAACCTTATACTAATGTTGATTCCTCTGATGCATTCCTGGTCTCCTTCAATCCAATGGGTGATGTAAATTGGGCCATTCACGTGGGCGGAGACGGGCACGATGGAGGGTTCGGCATAACAGGCAATGGATCTGCCTTCGCTTTTGCCACAGGAAACTACCGCAATACTGCACAGTTTGGCAGCAATACACTGGTGTCAAACGGAGTATCGGACATGTGGGTAGCAAAGTTTCAAAAGAATACCATTACGGGAAATGCTGCCGTAGCAGGAACAGAAAAATTTCAACTATTCCCTAATCCGTTTAATAATGAGTTCACGGTAACTATTCCAAAGAAAACAAGGGACCTGACCATTTTTAATCAATATGGCCAGGTAGTTTATCACCGGATGATCTTATCTTCAGAAAAACAGATCTCTATAGATTTTCCTTTGCCGGCTGCTGGAATTTATACTCTTCAACTTTCAGGTGAATACGGAGTTACTATGGGGAAAATTGAAAAACAGGCATACTAAGTTCTATGAAACTAAGAGGATTCATAGTGAGTAAAATGAACCACCAGGGCTCTAAGAGCACTAAAGTGCACGAAGTTATTCACTTAGTGTTATTTAGTGCTCTTTGTACCTAAGTGGTTCATATAAATTTTGAGAAATCATTTTTAAACTTCTAAACAGTAGCGCGTTTGTTTTTTTGAGTTCCGGGTATTTTCCTTAACAAGAGACATTCCTGTAATCAAGATCTTTCAGATCTCATATAATCTATCCTGCTTTGGTTGGCCTGATTACCTGCTGCCCAATGCCAATTTATACGCTTTAAGCGTTCGCTCTCTTGCATCCTTGTGGTCAACCATCGGCAACGGATAAGTCAACTCTTCCAATTCCGGCACCCATTTTTTTATATACCTCAATTCCGGATCAAATTTCCTGGTTTGTTCCGTTGGATTGAATATCCTGAAATAGGGTGCCGCATCTACTCCTGTTCCAGCCGCCCACTGCCATCCTCCGTTATTAGAGGCAAGCTCGTAATCCATTAGCTTTTTGGCAAAATAGGATTCTCCCCATCGCCAGTCAATCAACAGGTCTTTGGTGAGAAAACTTGCCACAATCATTCTCACACGATTGTGCATAAAGCCCGTTGCATTCAACTCGCGCATACCCGCATCCACAATAGGAAAACCTGTTTCACCATTGCACCACCGCTCAAATTCGTTTTCATTATTTCTCCATTCAATTAAATCATACTCAGGACGGAATGAATGGTGCACCACTCTTGGAAAATGCCAGAGAATCATCTGGTAAAACTCCCGCCAGATCAGTTCATTCAGAAATTTTTCACTGAGCAATTTTGCATGACGTGTGAGTTCGCGAATGCTGATTGTACCGAAACGTAAATGCACACTGAGCCTCGACGTTCCATTGATGGCAGGCACGTTGCGCATTACAGCATAATTTTTAATCAGTTCTTCACTTACAAATTCAGAAGGGAAATGTGCATCAGTTGGTTTAAATCCAATTTCATTTAATGATGGAATTGGAACAATCTCCATTTTAATAAAATTGTTACTGTATTCCTTAACCGGATAACTCCTGAGATAAAAAGGATTCAGTTTTTCTTTCCACTTTTTACTGTAAGGTGTCCACACAACATAAGGAGTTCCATCATCTTTCAATATTTCGTTCTTCTCAAAGATCACCTGGTCTTTAAAGGTATGAAGCAGAATTCCTTTTGAAAACAGAAGTGCCCTGATCTGCTCATCCCGTTCGCTCGCATACCGTTCGTAATCATGATTAACATAAACCTCAGCAATAGAAAATTCTTTTACCAGGCCCGGCCATATCACTCCCGGTTTGCCATATTTCACAAGCAATGTACTACCCAGCTTCTCCAGTTGCGATTGAATGCGTAACAGTGATTGGTGAATAAAATGCACCCTTCGATCCGCTTTATCTTCCAGTTGATCCAGTATTTCTGTATCAAAAATAAAAACGGGCAGTACTTTCTTTTCCGATTTGAGCGCATGATACAACCCGGCATTATCCTCCAACCGCAGGTCGCGGCGAAACCAAAAAACAGCAATGGATTGAGTCATGAATGGTGGATATGGATGATGAATAAAAAATGTTTTAATCTCTGAACACTTACAACAATAGATACCGATAAACTCTATTCTGAAAGTGAGTTGTATAACATCCGGAATACTTCCTTTGTTTGATTGCTGGTAAATATTTTATCACCAAACTTTGTTATTGGCTTAATACCCCAGCCAACGTTGGTAATAAAAAGTTCATCCATCTCCAATAACTCATCAGGAAGTATAGATGCTTCCTGGAAGGAAAGATGTTGCTCTTTGAATATACGAATAAGCTGTTTCCGCAGCACGCCGGCCACACCACCGTCAGTAAGCGGGGTGGTATAAATGATATCTTTTGCTATCCAGAAAATATTCGATGAAACAGCATCTGCCACTTTTCCAAAGGAATTCAGCAACAGGCAGTCATCCAGATTTTGTTCTTTCCTGAAAAGCGATGCCATCACATAAGGTAATGCATTTATTGATTTGAAGAAAGAGATGGTTGAATAATCTTTTGGAATTTCTCTGAAAACACCCAGCTCACAGGCTTTATTGCTCCATTCAAATCCATGCTCCAGTGGTACCACCTCCAAAAAAAATTCTGGTTGGAGTAACAAGGGTTGATACAACCCTCCTCCGCTTCTGAATACAGTGATTCGAACTCTTGCATTTCCTCCGGTCTGTTCTTTCTGCGCAAGGTCAACCAGTTGCTTATGAAAAAAGAAAAGGGAAAAATGTTCGGGCACGTCGATTTTCAAAGCTTTCATCCCGGCAAACAGCCGTTCTATATGATCTTCAAAAAACAATATTTCGCCATTGTGAATACGGATGCTTTCAAATAATCCATCACCGTAGCTCATGGCACGGTTAAGTGGGAAAACAGGCTCCGATGCAGGATATATTCTGGCGTTATAACTAATAAATAAGTTCTCCTTCATCTCAGTAATCACTTACGGTATCAACAGTTCATCCCTGTCCTGATCACTCAACCACGACAAATAGTAATCCTTGTCTTCAATCGCCAATGCTTCCTCGGTCATTTGTAATGGATGAAAGGTATCAATCATTACTGCAAGCTCTTTTGTTTCCTTTGCACCAATACTTTTCTCTACAGTTCCGGGATGTGGCCC
>JBDSEW010000359.1:0-9648 GCA_039919825.1 Chitinophagales bacterium
GATGAAAATAAAATGCTCAGTACCCTGCAAACCCGGGTTGCTATTCAACAGGCTATTTATGATGCCATCTTAAAGCCGGATTAGCCCGGTTACGCTGGTAGTTACAGGCCTATCGGGAAGGTAAGAGGTGGAAGCTTTGATTTATAACTGTGTAATTCCCATTCGCAATGGGTGTACAACAAATCATTCAGTTTTCTCGAGCAATGGTTGGCGGGACGCCAACCATGGACGAGGCATAGGGAAGGTTCTGTCCGCGGTCGGCGTCTCGCCGACCACAAAAACAAAGATTTGTCGTGCACCCTTCGCAATTCAATAACAATTTGCCCCGTAATAATTATTACCTTTGCCGCGTCCCCGACGAATAAATTCCAAACCCAAAGCTTCCATGCAGATTAAAACAAACGCCGGCTACATTTTCGATCAATTACGGTTATTGCTTGAAAAACTTAGCGATGAACAATATGTTCTTTCGCCGGAGATATTTTCGGGTGCTTCCGTAGGTAAACACTACCGCCACATCATTGAGTTTTTTCAGTGTGTAGCAATTTCAAGTGATACCGAAACCATCTGTTACGATAACCGTGTACGTGATACCCGAATAGAAAACAGCAGGGAGCTGGCAATGAGACTGCTTTCTGAACTTAAGGACGAGCTATCCGAACTTGACAACGAACGCAGACTCACGCTGATTGGAGACCTTGGCACGGAAGAAGATACGGCCGGATCTCTTATTGGTACCACACTTTTCCGCGAATTTCACTATGCCGTAGAACATGCCATTCACCATATGGCCATAATTAAAATGGGTGTGAAGCAATCATTTTCGGAAGTGTTGATTCCAGCTGATTTTGGCGTGGCACCTTCAACCGTGCGCTATCAGCAATCTGCGGCAATCAATGCCTGAATCCCTCCTTTCACTTCTGGAATTTATTACCGCCGATTCACCATTCACCATTGGCTTTTCTCCTACTGAATGTGCACCGTAAGCTTTGTTCCGACAGGTCCGCAAAAATTTATTCTGACTTCCAATCGCGACGAAACTGTGGAGCGTGGACTGGCCTCTGCGCCGCAACGTTTGCAGCTGCAGGGAATAAATATGATTTGTCCAAAGGATCCACTGGCACACGGCACATGGATAGCGGTTGCTGAAAATGATAAATTGACCTGCCTCCTCAATGGTGCATTTATAAAACATGAGCGCCATTTGCCCTACCGGAAAAGTCGTGGCATCGTGGTGCTTGATTCATTGACCTATGCCTCTGCGTCCGCCTTTGTATCCGGTTATGATTTTTCCAATATCGAACCTTTCACCATGGTGATGATAAGCAGCCAGCCGGTTACTTCATTGCATGAATTGCGCTGGGATGGAGTTGAAAAACATTTTAAACGGTTAAATGAGAATGAATTTCACCTGTGGTCGTCAGTAACATTGTATAATGAGGAACAGGTAAAGGAAAAGGAACGCGTCTTCAGGCAAAAACTGCAGGAATTGAAAGAGGTGAATGTTCTTTCATTGATTGATATTCATAAAAATGACTTTCTGTATGAGGATTGGGTAAAACCACCACAGCGTGTTCCGGAAGTTGCAACACTAAGTATTACGAGTGTTTCATCAACGGAAGACAAACCAATCATGCATTATCGCGATTTGGTCCGCAGGGAATTGCCACTCACCTCATTAAAATTTTAGCCGTTCTCTGGTCAAATGTCAATTCCTGAACATCAACACCTTCAGGTTTTCACTATTTTTCAGCCATGCAGAAAAGAACTCGGATTCCTAAATGGCTAAAATGGGAGTTCTGGCCTTACCGTATCTTCTATATTCCTGTTTACTTCCTCATTGTTGTGCATGCTATCAGGGCGCGAACACTCTCATACTTCACACTTTCCAATCCTGGTATGAAGATGGGCGGTTTTGCCAGTTATTCTAAATATGACATACTCAGCCAGCTCCCTTCATCCCTTATTCCTAAAACTATTTTGTTTACCGAAATTCCATCAACAGATTTTCTATTGGCAAAAATGCAAACTGCATCAATTATATTCCCGGTTATATTAAAACCTGATGAGGGAGAACGCGGCTGGAAGGTGGAGAAAATTTCCAATGAGGGAGAGGTACGAAAGTATTTATCAGATGCACCGCAACGAATGATATTGCAGGAGTATATTGATTTGCCGGAAGAATATGGCATCATGTATTACCGGTTTCCGCAGGAAAAAAAAGGAAATATAAGTTCAGTGATGAAGCGCGAATTTCTCACAGTAACAGGCGATGGAACTTCAACGCTGTTAGAACTCTTTCAACAGAGTGAACGCGGCCACTATTACCTCGCCCGCTTATCGCTGAAATTTAAAAATGAACTTGGCACTGTTCTTCCGGAAGGAGAAGTGAAAATGCTTGAAGAGATCGGGAACCACAACCGCGGAACTGCTTTTCTGGATGCACATGAATTGATTAATGAACAGCTCCTGCAGGTTTTTGATGAAACCAGCAGCAGCCTGAAAGAATTTTATTTTGGAAGGTATGATGTAAGAACGCAATCGTATGAAGAGTTGCTCCGTGGAAATTTTAAAGTAATGGAAGTGAACGGTGCTAACTCAGAGCCAACCCACATCTATGATCCGGATATGAGCCTGATGAAAGCCTATCGCGATCTTTTTCACCACTGGAAAACGATGTTCCGTATCAGCATGCAAAACAGGAAGCGCGGATTTAAAGCTGCTTCTATGCCGGAATTGTACAGGGCTATTCAGTCACATTTGAGGGAAAAGAAAGAACATCCGAATGAATTCTGAGGGGTGAATGGTCAATGACTTATAAGGACGAATCATTCACCATTCACTCTTTCACAATCTTCCGCACAGCAATTCCTTTTTTACTTTTCAATTCAAGTATATACATGCCGGAAGCAAGAGAAGAAAGAGCTGCTGTATGTTCGGTTACCGATGAAAGGTCCTGGTAAACGATATGCCCGTGCATATCCAGAAGTGTAACTGATACGGGATCATTTGCTGATTTTATAAAGAGATCAGATTGAACTGGATTGGGATAGACGGATGCAACAACAGCTTTTGATTCCGGATTATGCATGCCCACAATATTACTATCCAATACAGCCGTCCACAAACCTCTTCCATGCGTGAAAATAAAAACCCTTCTGTCTGCCGGCCTTACCTTCACTTGTTGCACTACCACATTTGGAATGGAGTTGTCTTTCACCCAATGCTGGCCCCCGTCTGTGGTAACGTAAAGCCCATAGTCAGTGCCTGCCAGAAAAAAATCGTCGGGGCGTGCAGGATCAATATCAATATAGTTCACCGGTAATCCTGCGGGAAGGTCGCCACTGATGGCGGTCCATACAGGAGTAGTAGTGCCGTTGGTTACTTTCCAGAGACGGGGTTGTGTGGAGAAATTACTCAGTGAAACATAACAAATGCTTTTATCTGCAGGATGAACAATAATGTTGGAAATAAAATCACTCGTGATAGCTGATGGCACGGAGGTGCTCAGGTTTACTTCATCGCCTGCCGCCGCATTATAACAATCATCAATCCTGTAAAAAATTGCGGATTCACCTCCCACATAAATCGTGGCGCTGAAATCATTGGAGATTCCAACTGAATAAGGAGAAATTCCACCAAGGATCGTGTTCATAATGGGTTCCCACGCAAATCCTCCATCCAATGTCTGCCACACTCTTTTCTGTGTGACAAAAAAAATCTGATCACCATTCGCGAGATTGATTTCAAATGGATTGATAAACCACGCACCATCATCTATGTCACCATCCCCATCACTGTCCAGCTCACCATAAATAGGGTAGAAAGTAGGAAACTCGTAGTCCGCATCATCACAACGGTGAATGGTACCATCCTGGTAAGAAACATAGGCAATGTTCGGATATTGCTGGTTCACTGCATTGAAAGATCCGTCACCTCCAAAAATATCGTTGAATTCGCCACTGCCGGCAATGCAATAATGAGATCCATTATCCTGCGCGCCGCCGAATGCATTGATTCCGGTTGGAAAAAAAGACCCTGCATAATATTGTATCGTGTTGTAGTTGTTATTGAGCCTGGTTTGATTGTAGGAAATCTGGTCGGTACGCATTCTGTAAATGCCACCATCATTTCCCTGGTACAATCTCGTGGGCTTATCCGGATTGAAAACAGTTACGTGATGATCTACGTGAATGTTGGTGCACACTTTCCAAACCGTACCACCATCAGTTGAATAGACAATGTCACCCACTGCAAAAACAATAAAATCAGGATCGTCCGGTTTCACTGCCATGCTCATCGAGTACCATGGAAAAGACATGTAGAAACCAAAGTCTACATCGGGATTTCCTACAGCAACCCAGCTTTGTCCCGCATCTGTTGATTTATAAATTCCCTTAATGCCTGAATAATATGCACTGCCTGATTTCTCAAAAGCTGCATACAAAATACTGGTATCGCTGGGTGCCTGGGCAATTTCAATACGTGCAAAGCTTCCCGCGGCAGGTAAACCTGCTGTTACCAGTTGAAATGTTCCGGAATCACCATTTGCAGAAAATAAAAGGCCGACACCATTCACTCCAATCCAAACACTGCCTGAGTGAGTAATTTCAAGATCATTAATGGCAGCACCGGTGCTGTAAATTTTTCCAACCTGTACACCACCGTTAAACGACCGGAATAATCCACCACCTGCAGTTGCTATGTACAAGCCATTGCTGTCAATGGTCGACGTTGCAATTCTGGGTACATAATCAAAGGCAGTGGCATCGGTAGCAGGAAGTTGCTGAAAGGAAAGGCCGTGATCGATGCTTTTATAAATACCATTGCCGGGAATACCTGCAGAATTTCCTGCTATCTCACCCGTGCCCGCATATATGATATCGTGATTGAAGTGGTCCTGTGCAAGTCCTGAAATGGCGAGCGAGCTGAGGTAGTCATTTACTACCGACCAGTTTTTTCCTGAGTCTGCAGAAAACCATATACCACCGCTTATTCCTGCAGCAAAAATATGATCACTGTTATCCGCATCTAGCAGAATGGCCCGTGTTCTTCCACCAAAGTTTTTTGGCCCTACCTCCTGTATGTTAAAAAGTTGCTGATCGCGGTTCACTGTATTTGCCTGCTGCTCTGCAATAGCTGCATACGGTAATCTTGGAATTTTTCCAGTCACATCTTTTTTCATCCGGAAGTATTGCTCCCAATAGCCGGGATCTGCAGGTGATTCTTCTTCACGCTCTTCATTCCAATGTTCACTCCACGATGGTGAATTCAGAAAGGAAGGAATCTGTGGTAAAGCATGCAATGGAAACAGCACGGTGGCAAGGAGTAGCAGGTGTAACTTCATAGTTGGGGAAATGGGGCAAATATATCGCAATTGCATGATTATAATTTTCTACTTTTAGCGCCAAACCCACCCCCGCAATTCGTTTTATCTGTTATGCCTACTTTTCGAAAACTTTCAATCATTATTCCGGTTTACAATGAAGGCAAAACCATTCATCTTATTCTTGACCGCGTTAAAAATGTGGTGCTTGACGGTGGAATAGAGAAGGAAGTGATTATTATAAATGATTGTTCAAAAGATAGTTCTGAAGAAAGCATTTTAAACTACCAAAAAAATAATCCTGTACTTAACATTCAATATTTCAAACACGAACAAAATGCAGGGAAAGGGGCTGCATTGCATACAGGCATCAGTAAGGCTACAGGTGAATACCTCATTATACAGGATGCAGATCTCGAGTATGATCCGGAGGAATACAATATCCTCCTGAAACCTATCCTCACGGGTTTTGCGGATGTAGTGTATGGCTCCCGTTTTATGGGAGGCAAGCCGCACCGTTTATTATTTTACTGGCATTCCATCGGTAATAAAATGCTCACTTCATTGTGCAACATGTTTTCGGGCCTGAATATGACCGACATGGAAACGTGTTACAAACTCTTCAGGACGGATATTATTCAGTCATTGAAAATGAAAGAAAAAAGATTTGGATTTGAACCCGAAGTCACGCTGAAATTATCACGCATTCCCAATGTGCGCATTTATGAAGTAGGTATATCCTACTATGGCCGCACGTATGCTGAAGGAAAAAAGATCAGTTGGAAGGATGGTTTCAGGGCAATCTATTGTATTTTGAAGTATGGGCTTTTTGGGAGTAGTGAGTAGTGAGTAGGAGTAGTGAGTAGTGAGTAGTGAGTAGCGAGTCATTAGTTGTTTGTCATTTTGAACGTAATTACGAATTGGTAGTTTGTAGTTTATAGTTCATAGCCCATTGTTTATACTTCCAATGCAACCCTTTTCCAAATACACAGTTCCCTTTATTTTTGGTTCGGCTACTATCGTTTATATTATTGGATTGTTCATCAATGTGATGGATGTGGATGCGGCGCAATACGCATCTATCAGCAGAGAGATGGTGGACAACGGAAGTTTTCTGCAGGTGCTTCACCGCGGACAAAATTACCTGGATAAGCCACCCTTGCTTTTCTGGTTGTCTGCACTTTCATTTAAGTTTTTTGGAATCTCCAATGTTGCGTTTAAGCTTCCCACTTTTCTTTTTACAGTGTTGGGTGTTTACTCAACATTCCGCATTGGAAAACTTCTTTATAACTACACAACAGGAATTGTTGCAGCTATCATTTTATATACCTGCCAGGCTTTTTTTCTGTTTAACAATGATGTACGCACCGATGCATTGCTTACCGCCAATGTTGCATTTGCCTGCTGGCAACTATTAGAGTTTTCAGGCTCCAGGAAATGGTCAAACCTGCTTTTAGGTTTTGGCGGCGTGGCACTGGCTATGATGGCAAAGGGGCCTATTGGAGCGGTAGTTCCTGCTTCAGCGCTGCTGGCTCATTTTGCTTTCCGCAGGGAATTGAAAAAATTAATGTGGTGGCAATGGTATGCAGGAATTGTATTCGCATTGATATTAATGCTGCCGATGCTGTATGGCTTGCAGCAGCAATATGGTTCAGCCGGCCCGGAATTCTTTTTCTGGACCCAAAGCTTCGGCCGCATCACCGGTGAAAATGTATGGCACAATAATGCAGGGCCATTTTTCTTTCTGCACAATTTTTTATGGTCATTTTTGCCATGGGCTTTACCCGCTTCTGTCGCCTTCCTGGTTTTACTTTACCGATTGCTGGCAGAACGTTTCCGGACAACAGCAATTCCGGAAGTATTTGCCTTGGGAGGGTTTTTATTACCGTTTATTGCTTTGTCATTGTCGCACTACAAACTCCCGCATTACATATTTGTAGTGTATCCTTTATGCGCTGTTTTCACTGCAGGATTTATTTGCGGAAATGAGAACCTGTATTACAACCTTTTCCGCTGGCTGAGGTTCTTACAGTTAGCGGTTTCAATTTTGTTAATAGCCGGTGCAGTGTTTTTGAGCAGCTATATTTTTCCTTCTCCTCATCTTTTGGTTTGGATCGTTACTCTTTTTTTGGTGCTTATGGTGCTTCACTTTTTTTTCAGGTCGAAAAGTTCATTGGAGCAATTGATTGCGCCTGCTGCAATGGCTATCATCACGGTAAATTTTTTATTCAGTGCACATGTTTATCCCGCTTTATTAAAATACCAGTTTGGAAGTGAGATGGCTGCTATCGTGAAAAAGGAAAATATTCCTGTAAATCAACTGTACTTCTATAAATGCTATAGCCATTCGTTTGAGTTTTATGCAAAAACCATTGTACCCGCACTTCATGAAAATGAGCTGGATGAAAAAAAGAAATTGGAAAATAATTGCTGGATAATAGGAGGGGAAGATCTGCTGAAAGAATTGAAAAAAGAAAACCTGCAGCCTCAGCAGCAGTTTGAAGTAAATGACTATTCTGTTTCGCTGCTGACCATAACATTCCTGAATCCCGAAACGCGGCAGGAGTCGTTGAAAAAAATGTACCTGGTTAAATTATAGCATTCGCTATTCCACTCCTCCCCAACCCCAACCTGCACCATTTATCAATTTGACAATTTATCCCATCAACTCTTCTTTGCCTTTGAACTTTCCAGGTGATTCAGAAACTCATCAATCTGATCAGCACCAATCCGCTTTGCGCGAATCACTTTTTTATCGTCGAGAATATAAATAACCGGTGTGCTGTAGATGTCGTACAACTGCCTGAAATTACTTTGATGGTTAATGTCATTCACATTGATCCAATCTAATTTTTTTTCACGGATAAACTTCTTCCACTTTGCATCATCCACCTCAATATCCACTGCATATATTTCCACTCCCTTGCTTTTCCATTTGTCATATACTTCTTTCAGTTTCGGCATTTCTTTCTGGCAATGGCCACAATCCGGATCCCAGAAAACAAGGATCGTATATTTTGCAGGCACTTTGCTGAGAATCTGCCACTGTCCGAGCGTATCTTTTAATGCCAGCTCTGGTGCTGTGTTACCGATGATGTTCGGCGCAATCTTACGGGCACGGTCAATAATCTTAACCAATTGCGCAGAATCCAGCCAATAGGCTTGTCCTGTCATGTAATATTTCTCTACCATGTGCACAAACACTTCATCCATGCCCATAATTTTAGAAGTCTCATAATTGTAGGTGATCCACCATAGCACGTACTTAAATAATTCACTGTCTGCTTTTGCTTTTTCTACCAGCAGCACCGCTTCTTTATTAATGGAATCCGGAACCTGTGGTGTAAGTTCTTTGATGTACTTCTCGATTTTCGGAGCGAAAAGTGGTGTGCGAAGCAACCTGCTATCTGAAAAATCCACGTTGTCGAGGTAGTGGCCCTTGTAAAACCGGTAGGCATAAGTGGAATCTTTTCTGCCATTCGGAAGTGTGGGAATCTCTTTTGGGATTTCCGGTTCCGGCATGGTGGTGAAAATTTTCGTAAGAAATGTTTCCGGATGATCCTGCATATACTTTTTTCGATAGGCCGTCATTTTTTCATCATTGGCCTTCAGCTGATCATTAATCGAAGTGGTGTCTGCTTTTGAGCTGGCAGTTTTCAAACGCTCCTGTGCTTCCATCGAATTTTTTTGAAGTTGCACCGCAAACTTCAGGTATTCATAAAAGAGGTCATTGTCCTTTGATCCCTTCACCTTCATATTGTTGATTGGATCATCCCATTTGGTTTCCATCGTGAAGTATTGCTCCTTATCCACCAGCATTTCGAAATACCTCTTATCAGGAAATACGAAAAGGTAAATACCTCCGGGCAATTGTTCCCTTCCTTCAAACACTACGGTACCATTTACATCCGATAGTACTGTATCCTGGATGTATTGTTTATCACCGTAATAGTTAGCTAAGTAGCACGGTGTATCCTTCATGGCAGGAATGTGAATGATGATCTGGTAACCCTGCTTTTGTGAATAGCTATTGAAAGGGAATGCAAGCAGGCAAAGGAGAAAACCTGCAGCAGCAAGCGAAATGTTTTTCATAGAGCGGTAAAAATAGGAGGTTTTGAAATATTCATTCGTGGCATTGATAGGTTTAACAAGTTTTTAAGAAAATGGACTGGCTGATTTGTTCCACCACTCTGAGATTTTTGCATAATTTTAAAAGTAATGCGTTTAAGTGGGGCACGAATGTAGCCGCTCTTTTCAAAAAAATAAAAAACGATGTGTAAAAGCAACGTTGGAAATTAGGAATTCCAAAGCTATCTTTGCGG
>JBDSEW010000391.1:0-14268 GCA_039919825.1 Chitinophagales bacterium
GGTAGCATTCCACCAATTGGTAAATTACTGTCGCCCTTCACAGGATTCTGGCAGAACAATGAATCTGGCAACATTTCATCCGTCGAATTAGCAATAGAAAGCTTACAGGCACCGGTGAAAGTGTTAATCGACAACCAACTGATTCCCCACATTTTTGCAGGAAATAACCATGACCTCTATCTCGCACAGGGTTACATTCACGCAAAGTATAGGCTGTGGCAGATGGAGTTTCAAACACATGCCGCGGCAGGAAGAATTTCAGAAATCATTGGAGAAAAAGCGTTGCCGTACGACCGCCAGCAACGGCGTTTTGGAATGGTGTTCGCCGCAGAAAATGCAGAAGCGGCCATGATGACTGATCCGCTGATGAAGGAAGCGGCAACCTCTTACACGGAGGGAGTGAATGCTTATATAAATAGCCTTGATCCAAAGAATCTTCCCATAGAATATAAGGTACTCGATTATCAACCCGAACCGTGGACCACCTTAAAGTGTGCCCTATTGCTAAAATATATGACCTACGATTTAGCAGGAGGAAGCAGCGATCTTGCGGTTACCAATGTGCTGAAGCAGTACGGACAGACTGCCATTGATTCTTTATTTACCAGTCATCCATATTTAAATGATCCAATCATCCCGGTAGGAACTGCATGGGATTTTACACCCTTGCCCATTCCCACAGCGCCTCAGCAATGGATCGCAAGTGTGCCCTCACCAAAATTTGATCATACACCCAATCCTGATAATGGAAGTAATAATTGGGCAGTAGGCGGAAGCAGGACGGCGAGCGGTTACCCAATCTTATGCGGAGATCCCCACCTTGGATTAAACCTTCCTTCACTCTGGTACCAGATGCAGTTGATTGGGCCTGATTGTAATGTAAGTGGTGTTTCGCTTCCCGGCGTACCTACTATCATTATCGGATTTAATGGCCGCATTGCCTGGAGCGAAACCAATGTAGATGCTGATGTGCTGGATTGGTACAGTGTGAAATTCAGGGACGATACGCACCAGGAATATTTCTACAACAACCAATGGAAAAAGACGACAATGCGGATGGAGGTAATAAAAGTTCGTGGCGAGAAAGATATAATTGATACAGTTGTTTACACGCACCACGGACCAATAGTTATGATGGGTGATCAGTCGTTGATGCGCGGTGATTTTCCGGAAGGATTTGCGATGCGCTGGCTCGGGCACGATCGTTCTGCAGAATTGAATACTTTTTTGTTGCTCAATCGCGGAAAGAATTATGATGACTACGTAAAAGCGATGAGCTATTTTGAATGTCCCGCACAAAATTTTGTTTATGCCGATGCTGATAATAATATTGCGATATGGGTGAATGGAAAATTCCCTTTGAAATGGAAAGGCCAGGGAAAATTTTTAATGGATGGATCAAAACCGGAAAACGACTGGCAGGGCTGGTTGCCTCACGATCACGATCCGCATGTAAAAAATCCGGTAAGAGGATTTGTGAGTTCTGCCAACCAGCTATCCACTGATTCAACTTATCCGTATTATATCAATTGGCAGATGGATGCACCGATGCGTGGTCACCGCATCAATCAGCAATTGGAGCGTATGGATCAAGTGACATCTGAAAGCATGCGCGCACTTCAATTCGACAATAAAAATATGGTCGCTGATTTTTTAAAAATGGAAATGATCAGCGCTGTAAATCAAGCATCACTTAATGATTTACAAAAGTTACAATTGCAATTGCTGATCAACTGGGATGGCATGGCCGATGCAGGCAGCTTATCGCAAACAGTGTTTAACCAATGGTGGACCTATCTCAAGCGCGCCATTTGGAATGATGAATTTGGTAAGGAGGGATTTGAATACCCTGACACTGATATCTCCCTGCAAACAGTGAAATATGATATCAACAAATACTGGATCGATAATATTAATACGTCCGATAAGGAGTCACTCTCTAAACTAATTAATCAATCTTTTATAGATGCTATTGATACGCTCGAAAGAAAATTCGGTGCTAACACAAAAGACTGGCAATGGGCGGAAGTAAAAAATACACACATCAATCACCTGTTGCGTATTCCCGCACTTAGCAGAACCCAGGTGATCACACCAGGGAATTCGGGAATCGTGAATGCATCGGGCTATGATCACGGCCCTTCCTGGAGAATGATTGTGGAGCTGGGAAAGCAACCGAAGGCCTTTGGTATTTATCCCGGTGGACAATCCGGAAATCCGGGATCTCCTTTTTATGAAAACCTGATTGATCCGTGGAGCAAAGGACAACAAAAGGAAATTTTGATTTTACACGATGAAAAGGGAAATGAATCCCTTATACTTTCTACGATAACCCTTAAAAACTAAAGCGTGATTTTATTCCTGCTGATCGCTTTGCTAAGTGCTTTGTTGCAACTATGGCTTCCCTGGTGGTCGATGATGACTGCCGCAATACTATTGTCCTTTTTTTTAGGAAAAAATTTCAGACACGCCTTCTTTGCAGGGTTCTTTGCCTGTGGAATGGTATGGTTGATTTATGCATTGGCTATTAGTTTTACAGCAGGTAACCTGATGACAGATCGGATAGCAGTTCTTTTTTCATTGCCTGCTTCTGCGTTGCTTTGGCTGGTTAGTTTCTTAGTAGCAGCCATTGGTGGAGGAATCGGTGCATGGCTCGGATATTCATTAAAGAAAATTTAATTCATTTCAGTTTATAAAACGAGCTATGAGTTTATTAGAAAGCATTCGCCTTGCATTGCAGGCCATTCGCAGCAACCTCATGAGAACAATACTCACTTGTCTCATTATTGCCTTCGGTATCATGGCGCTTGTTGGAATATTAACTGCCATCGACAGTTTGGAGGGCTCGATCAAAAGCAACTTCTCCAGCATGGGTTCTAATTCATTTACGATAGAACAGAAATGGAACAATATGCGTGGTGGTGGTGGCGGGCAGGACGATAAACCAGGTCCGCCTGTTTTGTACAGGGAAGCGGAATTATTTAAAGATCGCTATTCCTTTCCTGCAAAGGTTTCTATTTCTGAAAACATTACCGGCATTTCGACCATCAAGCACGATTCAAAAAAAACAAATCCCAATGTGCTGGTAACAGGGGCGGATGAAAATTTTCTGGAAACCACGGGCAACCAGGTGTCAGGCGGTCGCTATTTTACAATAGATGAGGTACAGGAAGGCGCACCGTTAATTGTATTGGGCAAAGATGTGGTAGATAAAATATTTGGTACGAAAGAGGATCCCGTAGGCCAGTTTGTTTCGATGTATGCTATTCGCTATCGTGTGATTGGGGTGCTTGGCTCCAAAGGATCCAGCATGGTGTCACGAGGTGATAATGTAGTGTTGATTCCAATGCTGAATGCGATCCGGAATTTTATCGGTCGCAGCAATTCTGTGAGTATGGATGTAAATGTAGCCTCAATAGATCAATTGCAACCTGCCATTGATGAAGCTACCAGTTTGCTACGCAATATTCGTGGATTGAGGTTGGGCGAAGAAGATGATTTTGAAATTTCGAAGAGCGATGAGCTGGCTAATGAACTGATTGGTAACCTTACTTATGTTACTTATGCGGCAACATTAATTGGCATCATCACCTTGTTTGGTGCTGCCATTGGCCTGATGAATATTATGCTGGTATCTGTAACGGAGCGCACCCGTGAAATAGGAGTGAGCAAGGCACTTGGTGCGACACGCAAAGAAGTCCGCCGTCAGTTTTTAACGGAAGCCATTGTCATTTGTCAGTTGGGCGGAATTCTTGGCATCATCCTCGGAATACTGATTGGCAACCTTGTTTCCCTGGTTTTAGGTGCCAGCTTTATTATTCCCTGGATATGGATGGTTGCAGGAATTGTATTCTGCTTTGTTGTTGGATTGGTTTCCGGTTTGTACCCTGCTGTAAAAGCTTCGCGCCTGGATCCGATTGAAGCGTTGCGGTATGAATAATTGGAAGCGATATGAAGTTGCTGAACCGCAAATAAGAGCTGCTATTTTTTAAGGTTGAAATTGTAGTGAACGCCGAGACTAAATACCTTGTAAACTCCAAAATTTCCATGTTCTGCAAGATAAGAACCCTCCTGGTGATTTGAGTAAGGGTTAACGTGAGTATTATATCTTAATCCATAACTCATAGAAAGAATATCTGAATTGATTGAAATTCGTTTCGATAAAAAGTATTCGAATCCGACAGATCCCCCCAATCCGTAGGTGAAGAAGTTATAAGAGAATATAAAGGGGTCTTCGTGGATCTGCCTGCTCTGAGAAAAAAATAAATCCACAGAAGGAGTAAAGTAGAATTTGTCAGCAAGCCTGAACTTCATCAATCCACCTGCGTAAGCCGCATAATTTGTCTGTGCTGAAGTATAATTTTCATAATGCTTCATAATATAACCCTGTACATTTTCACCGAAAGGCATGAGCCCGAATTCAACATAAAATTTATTCTTAACGTTGAATTCTCCTGTTACTGCTACTGTAGGATGCAAGATCAGGAAATTGTTTCTAAATAGAGTTGAAACATAATCCGGCGCATTAATGAATTCCAGGGAAATTGAATTTCTGTAAACCGGCATTTTAAGAGTGGTCTGACAAATGCTGCTTTGATAGAAAAACACGATGAAAACGGAAATAGCGAGGCGTTTCATAAAGAAAATTTGTTACTGTTTAGCAGCCCTGATAAGAATTGCCACTCAAGCTCAAAGAAACAAAGAAACAACCTGAAATTGATACAAAACTTTGCGCCTTTGTGCCTTAGTAGCATAAACGAGTTTACTTAGAACAATAAAATACAGGAGTAAGGAACAGTAATGAAAATTTGAATATTGAAAATAGTCATTTTGCATTGCAATCACAAGCTGTTTTTAAATTGCAGTTTCCCGATAGGAAACGCAAAGCCTACAGCGATTGGGCATCGACGCATTCAAAAATTGCATAGTATAGAATCATTCTTTATTTCCCTCTTTAATAAGACTACCGTAAATTTACGGCTCATAACGTACTTGTGATCGAAAAATTCTCAGCCGGCGATAAAGTATACCTGCTTCATTTGAAAGAAGAAGGAGTGGTGACACGTTTGAATGGAGCTGAAATGGTCTATGTACAACTGAGTGACATGGAGATTCCGGTTTATTGTACTGATATCACACGGAGCACTCCAAAAGATATTGCCGCTGCCGAAAAGTTAAAGACTGAAAAAAAGGCAGCCTTCAGTGAATCTTCTGCAGGAAAGGATTCAATGCTAAAAAAAGACAGCGGGTTGTTTCTTTCCTTTGAACCAGTTAAAAATATTTCAGGTGAGATAGAACAGTTCAAAGTGAGCCTGGTGAATGATACTGTATTGTCAGTCAGTTTCCGGTATCGTTTTTTTCTTTCTGGAAATATCCATTTTCAACTGGATAAAGTTGTACTGCCTTACCAGTCCTTTCTGCTGCACGAAATAGTCTATGACGCACTCAACGAAACTCCTGAAGTTGATGTGCATGTAAGGGATGTAATGAATGAAGTGATGAAAGGTGACCTCGGCCAGAAAATAAAACCGCAAAATTTCTTCAACAAATTAAGTTCAATGCCATTGACTGGTAAGGAAGCTTATGTTTACAGCATCATTACGACACCCTTACAAAAAATTGTACCGAGAAAGGAAGTGAAGCCCATAGTTGCTTTTGACCTGAGCCTTTTGAAAGAGATGATGATGGATTCCACTCCGAATAAAGACGCAGAATTAAACACAGCAGCGCGAGAAATTGACCTTCATATAGAAAAGCTTGCGAATGATCATGCGACCATGGACAATACCGAAATGCTTCATGTGCAACTCGCAAAATTTCAGCAGTCACTCGACAGGGCTATTGCTGCCGGACTGGATCGCTTTTACGTGATTCATGGTAATGGCACTGGTAAATTGAAAAAGGAAATCCACCGTATCCTGAAAAGCTATAAAGAAGTAAAATCATTTAACAACGATTTCCATCCAAGGTATTCCTATGGAGCTACTGAAATTGTGCTGCACTAAATCGCCTTGTTATTCCGGCGGCAAATATTTTTTCGCAGTCACGGAATCTCCCAGCATATAATAGGCAACGCCGGTGTTGTATCGCGCATTCTCATTGGATGGATTTAATTGAAGCGCTTTTTCAAAAGCTTTCAATGCATTCGGATAATCTTTCAGGGCTGCATAGCTGTTTCCGAGATTAACCATGTTATATCGGATTGTGAATTTATTGACAAAGCCTGGTGGTAGTATTCAATAGCTGTTTTGAAATCTTCCATGGCCTCATACGTGTTACCTAAGTTATAAAATGGATGATCATCTTTTGGATTCAGCAGCTTTGCTTTATTCAGCATCTTTAGTGACAAAGGAAAATTTCCCTCCCACGAATAAAACAACCCTATGTTGTTATAGGCATCAGCAGAAGAAGAATCAAGTTGTATCGCTTTCTTCAATAGTTCAAAGGCTTTGTCATACTGGCCATCTTGACCGTAGGCAACACCCGATTCAATAAAAATTTCAGGGTATTCTTTAGCCATATACTTCCTCGCATTATCAAAACAAATGATGGAATTTTTATAGTCTTCCAGTTCTTTGTAACCCATCCCCAGGTTGAACCATGCATCTGAATAATCAGGAAGTATTTTAACTGCTGCTGTCAATTGACGGATACCTTCCTGCAAAAAGGGTTTCTTCACATTTGCTTCTTTTTCATTCAACCCCTTTTCCATTACAAGTATACTTCCATATGCATACCGGATGCGAACACTATTGGGATGGGTTTGTGAATCGATGCTTGCCAGTGTCAGCTTATCTTTCCAGGCTGTGTTGCGGGAAATGGTTTTCATTCCACATAAAACAACAACGATAGCCACAACAGAAACAATTCTTTTGTTTGCAGCAATAAAACCGGTAATGTTCTGATAGGATACGAACTGCTCGTTAACTCTAAAAATATGGGCGATAAAAAATTTTATTGCTACACTAAATCAAAGTGAAGGCAAGTATAAAAAACGTTCGGCAAGTGTTGCTTCAATAAGGAAGAATAAGTTGGACACCAGGAAAATAGTGGCTTCCATAAAAAGTATTCCCCAGGCATTAGGTTTTTTTAATTTAAGTCCACGCGCTGTGATAATAGTCAGGCCTGTTATTACAGCGATCGATAACAACACTTTTGGATCATCAAATTAAACCAATGGTATCGAGTTATACGAATAATCGAAACAAAGAGGGTAAGGAATAGTCAGCAGTCACAGGTATGTTCCGATAATGGCTATTGCCGTGGCAATTCTTATCATGGAGTTACCACCGGCTGCTGCAAGACTGTTATTGATGATTTGAATCTCTTCAAATCCGGTAAGTCCTTTCAACACAGAAATCCTGATGGCTATATAAAGTGCAAATGCAGCAATAAAGGAAATTGTGCTGATAAGGATTTTCCGCGCATTCGATTCAGAAAAGAAATATACGGTGAGCGGTGCTACTACCAGCATTGTTATGGCGGTTTCTTTGGAAAGCATTCCAAGGAAGATGGTCATCGCGGCAATTAATAAATAAGGAATACGATTGCTCCTTGCATACTTAACGATTGCCCACAGGGAGGTAAGTGAAAATAGCAGGCACAAAATTTCATCAGCGCTTTTGATGTTTGCCACCACTTCGGTGTGAATGGGATGCGCCACAAAAAGTAAAGTTGCCATGAAGCTCAGCATCAAATTTTTATTTTCGAAGAAAAGAGAAAGCGTAATAAACAGGACCAGTGCCGATCAGACATACAACAACACATGAACCCAATGTCCTAAATGCGGATTGCCGGGTGCGATTTGCCATTCAATTGCAAATAATGCAATGGATAAAGGGCGGTAAAGTCCATCATTCCGGTCATCGAAGCCGGCTCGGTAAGGGGAGGAGAATATTTTTGGCAAAGCTGATATCCCTTCCTGTGTGTATGAGTTCTTTAGTATTGCTGTTTCATCATCCAGCACATATTGATGAGTCAGCGTGTTTGCATAGAGCAGAAATGCACATACGCCACAGATGATCATCAGCCAGCTCCTCACAGATATGTGGGCTGCTGACGGTGAGTCACTGATGGTTTTTTCAGAAGGATGGGAAGCTTGCTTCTCTTTTTTCACGGAAGCAAAATACTGAATGGCATTCAAATTTAGTATAAAAGCAGGCCTCGTTACTTTATAAAAACTTCCTGATAGTTTGAGGTATTATTCGCAGTGCGCAGGAAGTATCCGTTCAGATTCACCGGGGATAACCCTGCATCATTTCTGCTCCATTACAAAGGACGTTCGCTTAGGTACTCACCACTAATTCTGTAATTTCGCCAATCAATTCATTCGTTCAACACTACTGGTTGAAAATACTAAAGTCATATGGGATAATATTTTTGGTGCTCTCGGTCGCACTAATGGTGATGTCCTATAAAACCGGTACGATTCGTTCTGAGCAGGATGAACTTAGACTTGCTGCCGCACAGTTGAGTCAAAGCATTTCTAAAACTGAAGCTGAGTTCGAAACTCAATTCCCGGACCTTTCTGTTGCTCGCATGATTCGTGACAGAACAACCTGGAACAGGATCGCAGTATTCAGTTCCTATCCTTATGAGCTGCTGCTTTACCGTAGCGACTCACTGGTAATGTGGACACAGAATTTGCTGATACCATCACAACCGGTTTCTTCTTTTCCGAAAGGGCTAAGTTTTCAGAAATTCAGTAACGGCTATTTCCTCGTCTATCAAAAAAATATTCCGGTACTAACGGACAGTACCCTTTTTTCTACGCTCACCTTAGTGCCAGTAAAATTTGAATACCAAACCTCTAACAGCTACCTGAAACCACATTTCAGCCCCAGCTTTAAAATCCCCAATTATTTTCAACTATCGGAAAATAAAACAGAAAACTATTTGCCGGTAAAAGACAGCTCGGGTAATGAACTTTTTTATCTGGGCATTGATCCTGCCGATTATTCCGGAAGAGCGAGTGCCCTGGCATTGCTCCTTTTCCTTGCTTCAATCATCTTGTTTGTCTTGTTTCTTAACACCCTGCTCAACCTGCTTCCTGACAACAGGCTGGTCTGGTTACGTCCTTTGATTTTAGCAGTGTTGTTCTTTTTGGTTTACCTGTTTATGTCAAACAAAGCGATCCTTCCGGATGGTGTAAAAAACTGGAAGATCTTTGATGCTGATCTTTTTGCGTCGCAAGGAGTGGCTTCATCTCTGGGAAGTCTTGCTATTCAATTGTTGTTTCTCTTCTGGTCCTGCATTTATATCACTAACAAAGTACACATCAGGATCAGGATGGAGCAAACTTCCCTGTTTAATTATGTAGCGCATATATTGGGGTATTTCAGTATTTTCTTTCTGAGTATTTATACCGTTGATATTATTCGTGCATTGGTACGCGATTCAAAAATAGAATTTGTTTTTTTTAACCCTCTTCAACCGGATTATTACAGCATTCTCGGTGTCGTCTGCATTGCATTGATCTTTATTTGCCTCTTCCTTTTATCATTGAAAATTATAGCGACGCTGCAGCGTAAGCCATTGAAGCCACTCGATAACGGCATTGTGTTGCTGATCTGTACCACCCTTGCATTCATGTACTATCTCGCTTATGACACAGGTATTTCGGGGCTTTGGGTGATGATCTGGATTAATTCGCTGATCCTGCTGCTTCCCTTTTTTAATATCAGGACACAGGGCGGAGTAAACTTTGCGCGCTTGTTTTTGATGCTCGTATTCGTATCTGCATCAGGCGCTGTATTATTATTGGTATATGGAGAAAAGAAAGAACAGGATACCAGGATCAATTTTGCACGCAAATTAATTAATACAGAAGATAAGGTAACTGAGTTTCTATTGTCTGATTTGCAGGGAAAAATCACGCGGGATCCTTTTGTCTTAAATTTTTTCAAATCTGAAAATGCCTCGGCACCAGAGCTCACAGAAAGGTTGCAGCAACTCTATTTTCAGGAAGGCTTCAACAGGTACCGCATCCGGTACTTTCCGGTTGATTTAAAAGGATATCTCCTTGACGGCAGGGAGGAATATTTTGGTTTTGTGACAGAGAAGGGATTGAAGGCATTGAAGTCGGAGATCATCAAAGATGAATTGTACCACTCTTCATCGCCTTCAGGCAGTTTCAGTTACCTCGCAGAATATGGCATTCAGGACATGGATTCTTTGCTTGGAAAACTATATGTGGAACTTACTGCCGATGCTTATAAAAATGCAGGTGTGTATCCTGAATTGCTGCTGGAAGACAAAGACAAACTTCCTTTTGAATTCATGGGCAATTCGTTTGCCATTTACAATCATCAGCACCTGGTGGAACAGAGCGGAGAATATTTTTACGACTATCATTTAAAATGGACCCCTGATGAAAATCGTGAATACCGGTATGTGAAGTATCATGGTTACACCCACCTTGTGTACAATCGCGGAAACGGAATAGTGATCGTGGTGTCGGGAAAAACAAACTGGTTTCCTTATTTCACCTCATATTTTTCTTTCTTATTTGTGGTATTCTTTAACATCACTTTATTGGTGCTGCTATTTAATATTATCACTATCAATCCGGGCTTCCGGTCTATAAGGCAGTTTTTCAGGAGGGCTTCTTTGCGGACCCTTATTCATGGTTTCTTCATGCTTTTTATCCTCGCCCTTTTACTGATAATTGCCTATGTGGCAGGTTCGTTTTTTCTCCGGCAGTTCAACGATCTTTCGATCCAGACGGTAGTCGAGAAGATGAACCGTGTGACAGAATCAGTGCAGCTGCTTTACAATCAGAATGCTGCGGACAAACGTGGCGAATCATTTACCAACTTGCTCAAGAAAAATATCAACTTGTATGCTGATGTACAGGACATTGATATCAATTTTTTCGACCTTCAGGGAAACCTGGTTGCTACCAGCCAGCGAAGCTTTTTTGAAAAAGGATTGGTATCCAGAAAAATTAACCCGGTGGCATTTAAAGAACTGTCTGAGGAAGGGCCAACGGTGCTCGTAAAAGAAGAGCAGGTAGGTACCCTGAAATTTTATTCCGGCTACCGGATCATCCGCAATCCTGATGGCGATGCAGTGCTCTTCATTCATGTGCCTTACTTCAATTCAAGAGTAAACCTGAATGAACAGGTGGGATTTTTCTTCGTGGCACTGGTCAATATTCTCGTTCTTGCAATTATTATGGCTGGGTTGCTCGCACCGTTGATTTCACAACAGATCACTCGTAAACTCTCGGTGATAGGTGAGAAATTTAAGCAGGTGAGAATAGGGTCAGGCAATGAATTAATTGAATGGCATGCCAACGATGAGATTGGAAACCTCGTAACGGAATACAATAAAATGATCGGCCAGTTGGAGGAAAGTGCCGAAAAACTTGCAAAGTCGGAGCGGGATTTGGCCTGGCGCGAAATGGCAAAGCAGGTGGCCCATGAAATAAAAAATCCGTTAACACCGATGAAGCTCGGCATTCAGCATCTTCAGCGTGCCTACGAACAAAATGCGCCAAACCTTCCGGAATTAACTGCAAAAGTTTCACGTACACTAATAGAGCAAATCGATAACCTGAGTCACATTGCGAATGAATTTTCAAACTATGCAAAAATGCCACGGCCCGTTTTTGAAAATATTGACGTGAATGATATTGTTCAAACTGCGTGCAACCTGCTGCGGGAAGGGGAGGGTGCCGAAATTCATTTACACGATCATGCAGAAAGAAGTACGGTGTCTGCTGATAAGAATCAGTTGCTCAGTGTGTTTAATAACCTGTTGCTGAATGCTGTACAATCTATTCCGGAAGATCGTGCAGGCAATGTAAATGTTATCACGGAGAATGTGGATCGCCAGGTAGTGATCTCCGTTTCTGACAACGGTATTGGCATTTCTGAAGACGAAGCGAAAAATGTGTTCATCCCAAGCTTTACCACGAAATCCTCCGGAACGGGCCTCGGCCTGGCAATAAGTAAAGATTACATCAGCAGTTTCGGAGGAACGATTGAGTTCGTTTCGGAGAAAAATATTGGAACAACTTTTTTTGTGAAACTTCCCGTTGCTTTGAACGACCAGGAATAACTTTGTGAAACGGAAGGTTAATTTTGGGAATGATGCCTGAGCAATTTATAAAAACGGGACAATGGCCTGATAATAAAAAAAGCAAAACCAGAAATCCGGGCTTTTCGTATGTTGTCACCTTCAACAGCAGAAGTTTTTTAATTTTATAAACTTATGGCAATGAAAAACGAGGCAAATAGCCGTATTACTATCATGATCGTTGATGATGATGAAGATGATCGCAGGATCTTCCTTGAGGGAATTCAGGAAGTTGATCCTGGTGTGCAGCTATTGACTGCGGAAGATGGCATAACCGCATTCCTTAAGCTCGGTGCAAAGGAGCAACAGCTGCCTGACTTTATTTTTCTCGATCTCAACATGCCGAAACAGAACGGTCACGAGGTATTGGCTGAATTAAAAAATGATGAATTATTAAAAAATATTCCGGTGATCATTTACACAACCTCAGAAAATGAGCATGAAAAAGCAGAGTCTTTGAAGAAGGGAGCCGTTGCGTGGATCACGAAGCCTGAATCTAAGGCGGAATTGAAGAAAATTCTTAATGAAATGCTGGAAGCATACAAATCAATCTGACCTTCGGATTTTCTGTAAGGCAAATCGTGGCAGTAAAGTATAGCCAATTTAATCTGTTATGTCCATGGCTGATCCCTCGTTATAATTGGCCTTCGAAATGCTACCTTTACATTTGAAAATGTAGTCCTGTTGAAAATTCTGATTATCCAAACAGCTTTTATTGGAGATGTAGTATTGGCGACGGCCCTGGTGGAAAAACTTTATGTAAGTCATACATCTGCAGAGATTCATTTTTTATTGCGGAAAGGAAATGAAGGACTCCTCGAAGGTCATCCGCTTATTCGCAAAACATGGATTTGGGATAAGCAAAGAAGCAAGTACAGGAACTTATTACGACTCTTACAATTAATCCGCAAAGAACAATTTGATTGGGTAGTGAATTGCCAGCGTTTTGCTTCTTCGGGATTTCTTACAGCATTTTCAGGAGCAAAAAACAAGACAGGGTATGCTAAAAACCCTTTCTCCTTCCTGTTTACCCGAAAATATTCTCATGTAATTGGGAAGAGGGGAGAAACGGAATTTCTTCATGAGGTTGAAAGAAATCAGCATTTAATTTCGAGTATTTCTGGTGGAAATGCAGCCAACCCGGGATTGTATCCATCAGTAATTGATATAGAAAAAGTGCGGGTATATCAGGGCCGCAAATACGTAACAATTTGCCCGGCTTCCGTATGGTTTACAAAGCAATTGCCAAAGGTCAGATGGGCAGAGCTGATAAATAAAATGCCTTCCGCATATACGATTTATTTGCTTGGAGCAACTGGTGACAAAGAACTTTGTGATGAAATCATTGAACTAACAACTGCTAAAAACATCGTGAACCTTGCGGGCACACTGAGCTTTCTGCAAACAGCTGCACTCATGAAGGATGCAGCAATGAATTACACCAACGATTCAGCACCCCTACATTTTGCTTCTGCAATGAAAGCAAGGGTAACAGCTGTATTTTGCTCTACCATACCGCAATTTGGGTTCGGACCACTTTCTGCTGAAAGTCATTTGCTGGAAGAAAAGGAACAACTCTATTGCAGGCCATGTGGATTACATGGATATAGAACGTGTCCTGAAAAGCATTTTAAATGTGCAGCAGATATTAAGCTTGCTGCTTTTTTGAATGAATAGAAGCTTGCTGAATATTAAAAAGCTTTGCTAAGGGAGTAGTTGCAAAATACTTATCATTCTTCAATTCTCAACTGAAGTTACTTTTGGACTTCCTTCTCGCAATAATTTTGGCAGAATTAATGTTCCTCCGGGTTATCAAATTTCCCTAAATGACGGGGTACAGATCCAAAAACATGATCCCACATCGGCGAAGAAACACCAAACCCTTTGTCAGGAGATTTATAATGGTGCAAGTGATGATATCTCCACCACGCTTTCATAAACTTAAAAGGGGGTGCCATAGCATGAATGGCATAATGCATGGAACCATAAGCAAGATACCCGCTTACAAATCCCGGAAAAAACATGAATGCATTTTCATGGAGCAGGAAATAGAAGACTGAAAAAAGGATAGATGCGAGAAGTAAAGAAGGTACCGGAGGCATAAACAGCCTTTCTTTATCGCGTGGAAATTCATGGTGAACGCCATGAGCGGTGTACATGAATTTCTGCACCTTGGCATTGTCTGAA
>JBDSEW010000020.1:0-7805 GCA_039919825.1 Chitinophagales bacterium
TTTACTTTTTCACGGAATATATCCATGTCATCATTTTCAAACATCGTGAGGCCCCATGATGCAAACTTTGAGTGGCCGATTACTGCAAAAGGAACACCGGCTAAAAAATTTCCATAGAAGCTATATCTGGGAGCTTCAAGATGGGCTTCATACCAAACCGAAGGTTGCGAATAACCGATGTGTGTATCGTTGGCAAACAGGACTTTGCCTGATGCTGAACGTGAAGAGGCAAGCACCCAGCCATTGCTGCCAATCCATGGGGCAACAGGCAACTGGTTAAAGATGATGGTGATTGCTTTTGAAATATTGGTGATGGCAGTATCCTGTTCGTGAATGGGAATTTTAAAAGAGCCGGATTGATATTCTTTGGCAATATCCTTCAGATAGGCTGTTCCTAACTGATCTTTTATTTTTTGAAAGATCGGATCGGAGCGAAGTGCCTCTGCAAAATTGAATGACATATAACCGACGATCCTGTAAATATCTTCAGGAGTGAACTTTTGTTTTTCTATTCCCAGCAGTTGAAATTCAACCGGTGTTTTTCCTTTCTCAATGTATTGATTAATACCTGCAAGGTAAGCCAATGCATTTTTCTGATAAGCCGCAGTGTCGCTGCTTAAAAATGCTGCTGCGGATTTCTTGGCGGCATCTTCAGTACCCAGCGTTCTGAACAGCCGGTCGACTTCAATCATTTCTTTGCCAAAAATTTCTGACAATCTTCCTGAGCCAACCCTTCGCAACAATTCCATCTGAAACAGCCGATCCTGTGCGTGTACATACCCCAATGCAAAAAAAGCATCAGGTTCATTAGCTGCATAGATGTGTGGGATTCCAAAATCATCATACAGTACACGCACCTGTTCCTTTAAACCTTTTACGGTCTGTTCGCCCTTGTAAACAGGTTTGGTTGATTGCAGGTAGAAATAACCAATAAGTGTAACTATCAAAATCACACCAAAAACCGTGATCAGGATCCATTTCAAAGCTTTCATCAGGTGCTGATTTAACGGCGTGAATTTGCGGAATATCAGTCAGAATATTTTGAGAATATGGAATGCTTGGAATTGCGAACTGCTTCAGTTTTATACAGATCCACTTCTTTCCACAGCATAAATACTCACCAATTCCTTTTTTCCTTTCAGCTCCAGTGTGCCGATCATTTCAAACTTTAAATCATCGGTACCTGGTAACTGATTTTTTAATTGTTCTGATACAAGCAGGTTTTTTCCATAGAGATTGCACTGGCTCTGAATACGGGAAGCAGTGTTGAGCACATCACCATGGTAGGCAATCTCTTTTTTTATTTCACCAATTTCCGCCACCATTACCAAACCTGAATTCACACCACCTTTAAATTCAGGGACGACACCATATTTTCGGATGTAATGTGTTGACCTTGATTGCAACTGCTGATTAAAGGCAAGTGTGATATGAAGGCAATTATTATGCGCTAATCCATTTTTCAATTTCCAGGTGAGTACCGCTTCATCGCCTACATACTGATAAATTTCCGCGCGGTATTTCTCTACCTCAAGCGCAAGGTCGTAGAAGCAATCCTGGATCAGTTCACTGTACAGCACATGACCTATATTTTCTGCATAGGTGGTGGAAGAGCGGAGGTCAAGAAAAAGAAAGATGCGGTCTTCCTGCAAGGGTTTGTAATATTTACCCAGCAACATGGGAACAAGTATACCGGGGCCGAATTTTTGATTCACCTGTTTGATAAAACTTATCAGGAAGGAGATGAACAATGCATACACCAAAATGGAGACTAAGAATCCCTGTTGGTAAAATTCCTTCAGCTTCATCAGTTCTTGCTGGACACTGAGCCCGTCAAACAACCCTGTAATGAAATGAATCAGCGATATCACGAGGATGATAGATCCGATGTAGATCAATCCTTTCATCATTACCAAAAAACCGAATGACCGCTTTCGCATATTGCTGCGGGCTAGAAAAATATCCAATATTCCCAGGATGAAACCTATCGCAAGTCCCGCAATGGTACTTTGGATAAAAACCACATTGTACCTTATGGGCTCAATAACCATGATTCGTTCATACTCAGCGAGTCCGGCCACACGATATACCATATACAACCAGGCAGCTATCGTCCAAAAGGTAATTTGAAAAAGAATATTGAAGCGGATATTTCGTGGTGACATTTGTAATGCTGAGGACTCTCAAAAATAGAGATTTATCAATGACAGAATATGTTAAATGATTTAATTCCTGCATAATTTCCACCCATGAAACCACAGCGGGATAATCCGATAGCTACCAAATAATTTCCTTTCTGTAACTTCGCCAGTGATGAAAGGAACCATTACCCGAATTATCAGCCACTTTTTATTCCTTGCATGGATATGTCTTGCTTTCGAAGCAGCTGCCCAATGTCCGATTGGGCTTGAGCTGGGGACAGAGAACGTGGTCGTAAATGGTGATTTCAGCGACGGGAATACAGGGTTCAATTCAGACCACAATTACTGCTCTACACCAGATTGTCTTCAAAGTGAGGGTAAGTACACGGTGGCTGCAGATCCTTCCATCTACCAGTCTACTTTTACCGGAGCTGATCATACGACAGGATCAGGAAATTTTTTAATTGTGAATGGATCTACCACCGCCAATTCATCTCCCTGGTGCCAGACTTTTCCGGTAGATCCAAATTCATTTTACAAGATTAGTTACTGGCTCACCTCGCTGGTGCCAGAAAGCCCTGCCGCTATTCAGGTGACTATGAACACCTATCCTTTTTATGGCCCGCTGAGCGCACCTGCACAAGTCAATCAATGGAATCAATTTGCCAATATATGGACTTCAGGTCTTAACTATTCCATTACTATGTGCCTTGTTAATACAAACAATGATACTAATGGTAACGACTTTGGTATTGATGATATAAAAGTGCAAAAGTGCGAATGTGCACTGGCTATTGATGCAGGTACAGGCGGAACTGTTTGCTATGGTGATTCGGTACAGCTGACGGGTACCGGTGCAACCAGCTATTACTGGACACCCACCACCAGTGTAAATTGCTTTACCTGTGAAAATCCTGTTGCCACGCCTTCCACCACCACTACCTATACCGTAACTGCAAGTGGCCCTGGTGGCTGCACTGCAATTGATACAGTAACAGTGGTCATTCATCCTCCCTTTGATTTGCATGCAGGCCCCGATACGGTTATTTGTTATGGTGAAAGTGTTCAACTGGTATCAGACGGAGCGGTGAGCTACCAATGGTCTCCTACCGTGGGGTTGTCTGATGCTTTTATTGCCAATCCGGTAAGTACTACTACACAGACGATTAAATACTACCTGTCTGCTAAAGATCAGTTTGGTTGCAATCAATATGATTCTTTGCTTATCACTGTCGGGCCTGATGGAGGTGATGTGGTTGCGAGTAATGACACAACAATTTGCCCTGGTGATGCTGTGGTGCTGACGGTGAATCACATTACCGGTGTTCTATGGACGCCCGATGATTTTTTGACCTGCAACGAGTGTAGTCAACCACTTTGTTTTCCCGATAGCAGTATTGTTTATACAGTGAGTGTTATAGACGTAAACAATTGTTTTTTGGGAACAGATACGGTGACGGTCACGGTAGGCGATTCATGTAACATCGTTCTTACACCTACCATGGAGTTGCCTTCTGCTTTTTCTCCCAACAATGATGGCCAAAATGATTTGCTGCGTGTGCTTGGAACAGGGATTAGTGATATTGATTTCAGCATCTATAACCGCTGGGGACAATTAGTATTTAATACCACCAACAAGGATAGTGGATGGGACGGAACATTCAATGGTAATAAGCAGGAAGTAGGTGTATATGTATGGCGCCTCCAGGGCAGCCTTCTAGATGGCACCCGGGTCAGCAAGAGTGGAAATGTAACACTGTTGCGGTAAGCTCTTATTAACTATTGATCTATCCATTGCTTTCAGCTCCAATTTAATATTGATTATTTTCCCTGCATCAAAAAATCACTTGCGGCATTTGAATGGATTCCATCCTGAAATCGCTTACTATTAAAAATGTCCGGGAGTGGCTCAATGGGCATCATGCGCGTGAGCTATTGCTGGTCTTCAGCATCCAGGCCTGTTCACTGGTGGCCTCATTACTCATCAGTCTTTTAATAACCAACCTGCTGGGCGCAGCCGCCTATGGAGTTTTCAGCTATGGATTTTCCTGGGTAAACTTATTGGCGGTATTCAGTTGCATGGGTTTTGAGCAACTGGCGTTGAAAGAATTGCCGGCATACCGTGTGCAGGGAAGAAACGAGCTGATGAAGGGTTATTTTTTATACGCCACGAGAAGGATTTTACTGATCTCGTGTTCAGTAACGGTAATTCTTTTTCTGATCACTTATTTTCTCAGGCATCCTGCTGATGAATTGCTAAGAAAAGGATTGATGCTGGCGCTTCCCGTACTTCCGGTGATTGCAATGATCAACCTTCGCTTTGCGTGGTTGAGAAGCTTTCAGTTTAATTCGCTCAGCCAATTTCCTGATAAGGTATTGCGCCCGCTATTGCTGTTGTTGCTGTTGGGCTGTGGCTATTTATTATTCGCGGATACAATGAATGTGTGGATGGTGATTGTGATGAGTGTGATCAGCATCATCGTTGCATGGGCTACAGGAAACATGCTGGTTCAGCGAAAAGTTTTAAATACTGTTTCAGGAGTTGTTCCTTTATTTGAAAAAGCAAAGTGGAACCGACTGGCGTTTTCTCTTTTTATGGTAAACGGAATTTATTTCTACCTCACGCAGGTCCAGATATTAGTGCTGGGAGCCTTCAGCGGCGCTGCGGAAACAGGAGTGTTTGCCATCGCTACGAGGCTTTCAGATCTTGAAGGGTATATGCTTTTTGCATTGAACATAGTGCTTGCTCCCCTGATCTCTAAATTATTTGCTGAAGGTAAAACCGCAGAATTGCAGTCGGTGATTACGAGAAGTCTTTGGTTTGGATTTCTATTTTCAGCACCTCTTATTTTTTGCTTCCTCTTATTTCCCGGTTTTTTTCTCGGATTGTTTGGAGATGAATTTGGAGACGGAAATTTCATATTGGTGCTGCTTACCTTGTCGCAGATTGTGAACTTTGCAACCGGTTCTGTCGGCTATATGCTGACCATGACTGGCCATCAGAAGATTGCCATGCAATTGCTCGTGGCCTGTGCGCTGTTTACAACATTCCTCAGCTTTCTATTGATTCCAACTTTCGGTAAAGAGGGAGCTGCAATTGCTGCAGCAGCGAATAATGTGGTGTTGAATGTTGCAATGGCCATTGCGGTATATCGTAAAACAGGAATTAATTCTACGTTGCTCCGTATCAGATGAAACAAGCAATCAAACCCGGATTTTTTGTAGTGGGTGCACCGAAGAGCGGCACGACCTCATTGTATTTCTATCTGAAGAAACATCCGCAGGTTTACCTTCCCCGCATTAAAGAGCTGAATTTCTTTTGTACTGATTTACATTTCAGGTTTCCATTGCTGAATGAGCAACAGTTTCTTTCGTATTACCAGGAATGTAAAAATGAAAAAGCGATTGGTGAGGTAGCTGTATGGAATTTATATTCTGTTGATGCTGCACAAAATATTCATCAGTTCAACCCGGCTTCGAAAATCATCATCCTCCTGCGAAATCCTGCAGAGATGATGCATGCGCTACACAGCAACCATGTGTTTAATGACAATGAGATCATCACGGATTTCGAAATGGCGCTGAATGCACAGCCGGACCGAAAAAAGGGGCTGCGTATTTCACCTGATATAAAATGCCCGGTGGAAGGGTTGTATTACTATGATGTAGCTGCTTATTCTGTGCAGGTAAAAAGATTCCTCGATCTTTTCGGAACTGAACGGGTTAAGGTGATTTTGTTTGATGACTTTGTTACTCACACAAAAGAGATATACCAGGAGCTGTTGAAGTTTCTTGAAGTGGAAGAAATAGTACCTGGTGAATTTGAAGTTTTCAATGCCAGCAAAACAACACGTAGCGCGTTGCTTAAAAAAATTACAGTGCACACACCTGGCTGGATCAGAAGAACCGGCCAATGGTTATTTCCGCATCAGACAGCGAGAAGAGACTGGCTGATGTTTTGGCTGTGGAAGATCAATACAAAGGAGGTGAAACGGCCGCCATTGGATCCGGCATTGCGAATGAAAATTGCGTCAACGATGAAAGCTGAAATTGATGTATTGGAAATTTTATTGGGCCGCAACCTGTCTCGCTGGAGGTGATTGCAGAAACAGCTCATCATAAATCTCCACAAATTTTTTCCCCACTACAGTAGCAGAGAAATGAGCCGCAGCAAATTTTTTCAATTCTTCAGCATTGTACTGCGAATGCTTTTCATACATGTTAATTAGCGCGGCAGCTAATTGCCTGGGAGCATAGGTATCAATCAGTATTCCGTTTGCAGTGTCAATAAATTCTTCGGGGCCGCCACAACGGGTGGTGATAACCGGCTTTCCACAGGCGAGGGCTTCGGCAGCCGCCATTGAAAATGTTTCTGAGATGCTGTTCACTACTAAAAATGAACAGGAGGAGAGCATTCCATACACCTCCTCATTCGACAGGTAATCGTGAAAGAAAATTTTTTCATTCAATAAACCGGTGCTGAATGCTTTATTGTAAAGTGTTTTATCGGGTACAGGCCTGATAATATTAAGTCGTGCATTCGGTATTTGCTGGTGGATATTTGAAAACTCAGTTATGAGTCCTGCGATATTTTTTCGCTGATCAGTAAGCCCGCCAATGGCAATGATGTTTACCAGCTCCGGATCCTCTTTTTTCAATTGATCATTATTAGTGACAAATACAACATTTGGAATAATCCGGTAGTTGCCGTGAAGTCCAAAACTATTCATCGCTTCCTCCAGTGTTTTTGAAACCGCAGTAATAATTTTGGCCTGGCGGGCAGCATATTGGGCAAACCATTTCATCGGTGGAAGCAATACCGGAAGATCATGCACGAAATGACTCGAATGTTCAGTGATTAAAAACGGGATGCCAAATTTAAAACGCAGATAGAATGCAAGTAATACGGGCCTGGTAAAAATGTGAACATGGTTCACATCTGGCAACCCAAATATTTTTTTTGTTTTCAGCCATGCAATCCGTGTGGCTTTCACATACCTGAAAAATTTAATGATCCTTCCAGTGATTTTTGTAGATACATCATTGTTGCGGTACCAAACACGTACAACGGTAAAACCATGTTCGGTAGAAACAGCACAGTCATAGAGTTTATCGCTCATGGCGGGATCGGCACCAACATACAGCACCACAAGATCCGCATACATGGAAACAGCACGGGCATGGTTCTCTATGAAGTTTCCGTCGAGCTTATCTACACGGTTAGGGTACCACCTGGTAATAAACAGTATTTTTCTGCGCATCGGCGCTAAGATAATTTTTTTGCACGCAGCCTGAGAGAATTTCCAATTACCATCACATCGGAGAAAGCCATCGAAGCGGCACCTACAATAGGCCGGAGCCATCCAAAAGCAGCAATGGGAATAGCAACGATATTGTAACAAAATGCCCAGAACAAATTTTGACGGATAGTAACCAGTGTGTGTTTACTGATTCGAAAAGCTTCCGGTAACAGAGAAAGGTCGTTGTGCAGTAAAATAACCTGTGCAGCATCAATGGCAATTTGAGTAGCATTGCTGAGCGAGATACCAATTGTAGCGGCGGTTAAGGCCGGTGCATCATTCACGCCGTCGCCTACCATCGCTACCGGTGATGCTTTCATCAGTTGATGGATGATGTTCAGTTTTTCTTCCGGATTTTTTTGCG
>JBDSEW010000023.1:0-3930 GCA_039919825.1 Chitinophagales bacterium
CCGGCTTCGCAACAGGCGCATAAATATAGATTAAAGAATGAAAGCTTAGACTATTGTTTTTTGTAAACATCATCCCAAAAACACTTTGCTCTCAGATTTAATTTAAACCGAAATTTATCTTACTAAACTTTTTTTTAGAAATGTCTTCAGAAAAAAACAGAATCCAACAGTCCGAATCTAATTCTTCCGACTGGAAGAAATTTGGTCCATATCTCACCGATCGCCAATGGGGAACCGTGCGTGAAGATTATAGCCCAACTGGTACAGCATGGGAATTTACTTCGCACGATATGGCGCGAAGCAAGGCTTTCCGGTGGGGAGAAGAAGGTATTGGTGGCATCAGCGATCATCAGCAGTTATTGTGTTTCGCTGTTGGATTGTGGAACAAGAAAGATCCCATCATCAAAGAGCGTTTATTCGGGCTCACCGGGAATGAAGGCAATCACGGCGAAGATGTAAAGGAATGCTATTACTATCTTGATAATACGCCAACGCATTCTTATATGAAGATGCTTTACAAATATCCCCAGCATGAATTTCCATATGAATGGCTGTTAAACGAGAACCGGAGCAGAACTAAACAAGATCCCGAATTCGAGTTAATTGATACCGGCATCTTTAACGACGATAAATACTTTGATGTGTTCGTTGAATACGCAAAAAACGATACCGACGACCTGCTTATAAAATTAACTATTCACAATCGTGGAACAGAAGACGCTTCACTGAATATACTTCCAACTGTTTGGTTCCGTAATACCTGGTCGTGGGGTTATGATGATTACAAACCAAGTTTATCAGCAGGAAAAAACGGCACTATTCATATTGAACATAAAACGCTGGGCAACTATTTTTTGCATGCTGAAAAAAATTATTCCCTGCTTTTTTGCGACAATGAAACCAACAGGGATAAATTATATGGTGTGAAAGGTGACAGCGGTTTTTTTAAAGATGGCATCAATAATTTCCTGGTGAACGGCGAGACAGCCAGTGTTAATGCAGAGAATACCGGAACCAAAGCGGCGGCAAATTATGACGTGGAAATAAAAGCAGGAAAATCGGTTACCATTCGCTTGCGGCTTGCCAATCAAAAAATGGAAAATGCCTTCACCAGCTTCAATGAAATCTTTCAGTCAAAGCTGAAGGAGGCAGATGAATTCTATACAACACTGCAAAAAGACATTGTAAATGCGGATGAGAAATCGGTGCAGCGCCAGGCATTTGCAGGCATGCTGTGGAGCAAACAGTTTTATTATTTCGATGTTGCCCAATGGCTGAAGGGCGATCCTTCACAACCAAAACCACCGGCTGAACGTTTACATGGACGCAATCACGACTGGACACATTTAAATAATGCCGACATCATCAGCATGCCGGATAAATGGGAATATCCCTGGTACGCAGCATGGGATCTTGCATTTCATTGCATTCCATTTGCAATCATTGATTCGGCATTCGCGAAGCAACAACTCACGCTGCTTACACGCGAGTGGTACATGCATCCAAACGGACAGTTGCCTGCCTACGAATGGGCCTATGGAGATGTGAATCCACCGGTACACGCATGGGCAGCATGGCGTGTTTACAAAATTGATCAGAAAAACAATAATGGAAAAGGCGACCGTTTTTTCCTGGAAGCCATCTTTCATAAGTTGTTACTCAACTTCACGTGGTGGGTGAATAGAAAAGATGAAGAAGGTAATAATCTCTTTGAGGGTGGTTTCTTAGGACTTGATAATATCGGTGTATTTGACAGGAGCGCGCAACTGCCTGGCGGTATTACGATTGAACAGTCGGATGGAACCAGCTGGATGGCCATGTTTTCATTGAACATGCTGCGTATCTCGCTTGAACTGTCAAAGTCAAATTCAGTTTATGAAGACCTTGCAACAAAATTCCTTGAGCACTTTCTGTATATCGCTGCTGCGATGGCAAAAATGGGAACAGAAGATAATGGGCTATGGGATGAAGAAGATCAATTCTTTTATGATCAATTGAAATTAGCCAATGGTACTAAAGTAAAACTGAAAGTGCGTTCAATGGTTGGACTTATTCCATTGTTTGCCGTTGAAGTTTTAGATGATGAACTTCTGACGGAGCAAAAAAGTTTTGCGACACGACTTTCGTGGTTCCTTGAAAACCGGCCTGAGCTCGCTTCCTTGGTTTCCCGCTGGCAGGAAAAAGGAAGTGGAGAAAAGCATCTTCTTTCTTTGCTTCGCGGACATAGGATGAAACGCATTCTGAAACGCATGCTCGATGAATCGGAGTTTCTTTCTGAGTATGGTGTCCGGGCAGTATCCAAATACCATGAACAACATCCGTATGAAATTAACCTGGATGGAAATACTTTCAGCGTGAAATACACACCTGGTGAAAGTGACAGTGGATTATTTGGTGGCAATTCCAACTGGCGCGGACCCATCTGGATGCCTGTGAATTTTTTGATAATTGAATCACTTCAGAAATTTCATCACTACTACGGACCTGATTTCAAAGTAGAATATCCAACGCATTCCGGACAATTCCTTTCACTGAATGAAATCTCCGCTGAATTATCAAAACGATTGACAGGCATATTTCTGCGCAACCAACAAGGTGAACGCCCTGTAATGGGTGACAATGAGAAATTGCAGAATGATCCGCACTTCAAAGACCACCTTCTTTTCTACGAATATTTTAACGGTGAAAATGGAAAAGGTGTCGGCGCATCACATCAAACAGGATGGACAGGATTAATTGCCAAGTTGCTCTTGCCAAGGCAGGATGAAAAAACGAATGACAATAAAAAAACTAATGCTGCAATCGATCAAACTGTAGAAACAGCAACATTCAATAAGAAATGATGCTTAAAACTTTTATTTATGAGCAACACTGATTACAAATACAATTCAATTTGACAAACTCTCTTTTTTAGTTCACATTTCAAATAATCTATCACTTAAAAAACAATTATCATGAAACAAACACTCTTAACCATGTGTATGATGACGCTGATTTTCCTTCGCGTTTCCGCACAACAAGCAGAAATATTTTCAGAAAAAGGAAAAGCCATCAACGGATACGATCCGGTCGCTTACTTTAAAGAAAGTAAACCGGTACCTGGCAATAAGGATTTTATTTATTCCTGGAAAGAAGCCAACTGGTATTTTGCTAATTCCGAAAATCTTGCAGCATTTAAAGCAGCTCCTGAAAAATACGCTCCGCAATACGGTGGCTATTGCGCCTATGGTGTGGCTAAAGGAGCTAAAGCAAACACAGTTCCGGAGGCCTGGACGGTTGTGAATGGAAAACTCTATCTCAATTATAATAAGTCCGTCAGCAATACGTGGAACAAAGATCAAAAAGCGTATATCGAGAAAGCAGACGCTAACTGGCCTGATATAAAAGATAAAAAATAAACTGCCTCTAAAAACCTGTAAGTGAATACTATTTTGCCTTTACGTTCACCCTTCGGCTTTGCTTCAATCGAGCGAAGCCGAAGAGCTCAGGGCTTATATTGGGAGAGAGCGCACACTGAGCACTTCTACTCGCTCAGTATAAACGAAGCCAAGGTGCCGCCAGACTAATAAGAAATCTCCTGCATTATTTCTAAAAACACTAACCGTTAATCCTTTTGCCAAGTGATATGCCGTCCACAAATACGTTTTTCTAAGTTTCTACAAATCCATGCAGTCGCCATTTCGTAAATACCTTTTTAACACTGAACCTAACTATTCAAATCATGCATTTTATCCCTCGTATCATTGTTGGCATCACATTACTCTGCATTACAAACTCCATGGCTAGAGCGCAGGATTGTTACCGTACTGCTTTCAGTTTTCAGATGGCGCCCGGAGGATATAACATCGATGGTATGGCGACTATCGAACAGGACGACAACGGCCAGGTGACTGTAAATTTCAATGATGAATTCAGCACCGCGGTTGGCCC
>JBDSEW010000058.1:0-3818 GCA_039919825.1 Chitinophagales bacterium
AACCGGTGGTGGAACGAGAGAAAAGGGATTTTTTATTGAACCTACCGTGATTGCGGATCGAAAGTCATCTGCGAAATTTTATGACAAAGAAATTTTCGGTCCTGTATTGCCGGTAATTCCTTTTGATACTCTTGAGGAAGTAATTGATAAAGCAAACAACACACCATACGGCCTTGCTGCCTTCATCTGGACGAATGATTTGAATACCGCCATTCAGCTTTCTGAAAAATTGGAATTCGGAATGATAGGTATCAACGAATGGGTTCCACATGGTACGGAAGCTCCTTTCGGAGGCTGGAAGCAAAGTGGCATCGGCCACGAGAGCGGGAGCGAGGGATTGTATGAGTACATGGAGAAGAAGTTGATTTCGATTGGGAACTTAAGTTAACCTGGATTAAAATTCTACTAAACCCTTCAAACCCTTCAAACCCTTCAAACCCTTCAAACATTCCAAACTCTTTAAACCCTTCAACCCTTAAACTCTCTCTTTGGACTACGGCGCCCTCGCACTCATCCCTCCCCTGGTGGTCATCCTCCTCGCCATCCTCTTACGTACCTCTTTCGAGCCGTTACTCATTGGTTGCCTGGTAGGGTTCATCATTGTCGCCAAAGAAAATTTTTTTACAGGATTCGTCGATTCTCTTTATGCAGTGATGGCCGATGAAAGTACGATTTGGGTAATTCTTGTTTGCGGATTGTATGGTTCATTGATTGGCTTGATGGTTCGTTCAGGTGGTGCGCTGAAGTTCGGAGATGACATGCTGAAGCGAATAAAAACCAGGCGAGCAGCACTCTTTGGTACCTGGGGTTTGGGTTTATTTATTTTTCTCGATGATTACCTCAGCGCGTTGACTGTTGGAATCACGATGAAAAAAATCACCGATCACTTTAAAATTCCAAGAGAGTACCTTGCTTAT
Source organism: Chitinophagales bacterium (assembly GCA_039919825.1). Classification (GTDB taxonomy): domain Bacteria; phylum Bacteroidota; class Bacteroidia; order Chitinophagales; family UBA10324; genus JACCZZ01. Next base: position 918 of record JBDSEW010000058.1, read on the forward strand.
ATTGTAAATACTACTGCACCACCCTGGAGTGTGATTGTTCCCATTTCTACCTGGACATTATTTATTGGTTCCGTACTTGTAAAAAGCGGATTTGCTGCTGAAGGCCAGGGTAATCATGTTTATTGGCAAGTGATACCTTATGTGGCATATAGTTGGGTGTCCGTATTATTAATTCCATTGGTGATATTGGGTATTGTTCCGCTCTTTGGAAAAATGAAACGTGCGAATGAACGTGCTATTAATCTCGGACAAACTATTCCTCCCGGAAAAAAAATAGCGGCTGTTAAACTTGAATTGTTTGAAAATGAAAAAGAACCGAAATCGTGGTACTTCATTTTGCCTTTGATCGTGCTGCTTGGCGCTACAGTTGCACTGGATTATGACGCGTTAAAAGGAGTGATGATTGCAGTCGCATTCACTTTCATCTATTATATGGTGATGAAGCTCGGTTCGTTTCAGCAACTCTCTGAAACACTTTTTGCCGGTTTCAACAGCATGATCTATGCATTGGCTCTCGTAGTGATGAGTTATGTATTGAAGGATGTTGGAGATCAGTTGGGACTCACACAATATGTAATTGACAGCGTTAAACCAATTGTAAGCAAAGAATTGCTGCCGGTATTAATTTTCATCTCTATTTCATTTATTTCATTTACCACTGGTTCGTCATGGGGAGTTTATGCAGTATCTATTCCAATCATTATTCCGCTGGCAGTTTCACTCGACTCAAATCCACTCATCAACATCGGGGCAGTAGTCAGTGCCGGAGTTTTTGGAGCCAATGCATGCTTATATTCCGATGCAACCATTCTTACAGCTCAGAGTACTGATACCAATAATCTTGATCATGCACTTTCCCAATTGCCTTTTGCTTTGCTGGCGTTTGTGATTTCAGTTGGAGTTTACCTGGGCTTTGGATTTTTCTTTTGAGGACTGATGACTTCTGCAGTAATGATGCGGTCTAAGTTCAGCATGTAGTATTATCTTTGTTTTAAATTGATCGCCATGGATCCTCTTCTTTCAAGAATTACAATTGATGATGCAAAGTTGAATGGTAAGCCCGCCATTCGTGGGAAAAGAATTTCGGTTCAAACAATCCTGGAATTTCTTAGTGCTGGAGATTCTGCGGAGGAAATTCTCGAACAATTCCCTTCGCTTGAACCCGATGATATAAAGGCATGTCTCCGGTTTGCCGCAGAGATCATGGGTAATCAGTATGTCATTAAATCGGTTGTTTAATGGCGAAATATCTGATTGATGTCAATCTTCCACGCCATATACCAGGATGGGAAGATGAGGAATTTATTCATCAGATTGATATAAATGATGAATGGAGTGATCACGAGATTTGGAAATACGCGCTGAAAAATTCACTCACTATTCTTACAAAGGATGCTGATTTCTCTAATCGTATGATCGTTGCTTTTCCGCCGCCAAAAGTTATTCATTTTCGTATAGGCAATATGCGATTAAGGCAATTTATTTCATTTATTGGATTGCGATGGAACAAAATTTACGAGTTGTCTGACACGCATAAACTGGTTACTGTTTATATTGACAGAATGGAAGCAATATAGTTTGTTAACAAATCAACAATGGTATAGATGAAACCGGAAAATTATCAGGAGATTCTTTCATCCGGAATCAGCATAGTTAACACCCACGATGAGCATGCACAGCAGCTTGAAGCACTTCAGAAAAAAGTTTTCCCTTCACTTGCAGAAGATGAATTGTTACATGCGAATCAATACATAAAGCACCTTGAACTTTTTCCTGAAGGTCAGTTTGTTGCATTGGATGGAGAAAAAGTAATAGGTGCTACTACTTCAATGCGTTATCACTATGATTTCAATCAACCTGAACACCATACTTTTAAAGAAGTGATGGGTGGGGGATGGCTCACTACGCATGAACCGGATGGTGAGTGGTTGTACGGCATTGATGTCAGCGTTGATCCGGACTATCGAAAAATGGGTATTGCAAAAGCACTGTACCGTGCCCGCCAGCATACCTGCAGGCAACTGGGATTGAAAGGCCAGATTACAGTAGGCATGCTCAATGGTTTTGAAAAAGTAAAGGATCAAATGACCATTGAAGCATACTATGAGAAAGTAAAGCAGGGCGAACTGTTTGATCCTACCGTTTCTGTGCAGCAGAAAGTAGGTTTCGAAATAGTTGGTTTCATGAAAGACTATCTTCACGATCCCACCTGCGGCAATTCCGGAGCCGTCATCATACTCGATTCAAAGAAGAAAATCTAAAAGCATCCACTATTGACCATTGACCATTCACCAACCATGACTTACATCAACCTCCAATCCCCCATTCCCGGCCCGAAAAGCCAGCAAGTGCTCGAACGCCGCAAAAACTCAATGCCAGCCGGTTTAGCAAAATCAACAGAAGTGGTCATCGATCATGCAGAAGGAGGATTGGTTTACGATGTTGACGGGAATTGCCTGCTTGATTTTGCAGGAGGAATCGGCATGCTGAATGTCGGACATCGTCCCGAACAAGTAGTAAATGCAATGAAGGAGCAACTGGATAAATACCTTCATATCTGTACACTTGTGGGTACACCTGAACCTTACGTGGAACTTGCAGAATTGCTCAACAGCATAACTCCCGGAAATTTTCAAAAGAAAACCATTCTTGCTAACTCAGGAAGTGAAGCGGTAGAGAATGCAGTAAATGTTGCGCGTTATTATACGAAGAGAAGTGCAATCGTTTGTTTTGAAGCCGGTTATCATGGAAGAACATTGCTCACACTTTCTCTTACCAGTAAATATGCATTGTTTAAAAAAGGTTTTGGCCCCTTCGTAAGTGATATTTTCAGGCTACCTGCTCCCAATGTATATCGCCGGCCAAAGCAAATGAATGAGGAGGACTATATTGATTATTGCA
>JBDSEW010000086.1:0-7620 GCA_039919825.1 Chitinophagales bacterium
GTGCTGCCGCTTTAATTATTCCTCCCGTTGGCGGAAGGTTCAAAGAGTGGGCCTATGCAGGTTTTGGATTTACTTTTATTGTCGCATCGGTTTCACATGACGCAGTAGATGGTTTCGGATTTCAAACACTGTTTCCATTGATACTTTTTTGCATACTCAGTGTTTCATACTTTTTTTATCACCATAAATTACAGGCTGTTTCTTTAAACAATTGATGCATCACAATTTAAATTTTACTTTCTCCCGTACATCATCTTTAATCCGTCAATAAGAATATGGAAGAGTACTTTTTGAAAAAAGACATAACAGTTATGTGTGTCACTGCGAGTTCATTTCCTGAGGGAGTAATGGCTGCTCACGAAGAGCTTCACAGCGTTTTCGGATCTTCCGGAAATAGGAGATTCTTCGGAATATCACATCCTGATGAGTCGGGCAACATCTTATATAAAGCCGCAGCGGAACAGTTGAATGAAGCGGAAGCGATCGAATCGGGCTATGAAATTTTCACGATTAAAAAGGGAACATACTACACCGAATTTATTCCCAACTTTTGCGATGATGTACAAATCATTGGTAAAACTTTCCAGGCATTGCTGAAGCATCCCCGTCTTTATCCGCAGGGGTATTGCCTTGAAATATATGAAAGCGATACTGATGTTCGTTGCCTGGTTCCTTTAATCACTTAAGGTGGGAAACCTATTGCTAATCCTGTGTTTTTTTTAAGCATTAGAACCGCAGGAAATAAAAAAGAGGCTGTCTCAAAAGTCATGAAGTCATCATGAACTTGTTTTCCGAAGGATCCTGTGGGCAGGATCTGTTCCTCAAAGAGAGCAGATGCCGAAATAAATTCGGCATTACGGCTCCTCCGGAACTTTTGAGACAGCCTCTTTCACAGATTTTCAATTGCTGGATGAATGCTAAATCCTATTTCATCGCTTCGTTGTATCTCATGGTCAGTTCCTCCCAATTAATTACATTCCAAAAGGCAGCGATGTAGTCGGGCCGGCGATTCTGATACTTGAGGTAGTAGGCATGTTCCCACACGTCCATTCCAAGAACAGGAGTACCTTTTACTTCTACTACATCCATTAAAGGATTGTCCTGGTTAGGGGTAGAAGTGACAGCCAGTTTTTTATCAGCACCCACAATCAACCATGCCCAGCCGGAACCAAAGCGGGTGGTACCTGCCGCAGCAAATGCTTCACGGAATTTTTCTAAGCTGCCCAGGTTGCTATTGATAGCATCGAGCAATGCACCTTTAGGTGAACCACCACCACCGGGTTTCATCACCGACCAGAAAAGGGAGTGGTTGTAATGGCCACCACCGTTGTTGCGCACAGCTACCTGGAATTTAGAAATGTTCTTACAGATTTCTTCAATGCTCCAGCTTGCAGCATCATTGCCTTCCAGTGCCTTATTGAGATTTGTTACGTAGGCAGCATGGTGCTTGTCGTGGTGGATTTGCATAGTCATCGCGTCGATGTGCGGTTCCAGCGCATCGAAGCCGTAGGATAAATCGGGGAGTTGAAAAGCCATAGGTTTAAGATTTAAGGTTGAAGAGGTTATTTGGTTTGAAGAGTTTGAAGGGTTTGAAGGGTTTGAAGGGTTTGAAGGGTTTGAAGAGTTTGAAGAGTTTGAAGGGTTTGAGTTGACCGTGAAAGGCAAATATAACTTTTTGAGGTTGGAGAAGGTTCATCCTAGGTTGCACCCGGAAATTATATATGTATGGAAGAACTGGCTTTTCCTAATGCACATCCAACGATCTTACGTCTTAAGTCAACCTTTTCACCTTGGTGCGTCCTGCTGAATTTATTTTCCGAAGGATCTTGTGGACAGCATCTGCCAATTAAATATCTGCAAACCATCTCAAAGTTGGCGCGTCATGTTGAATTTATTTCAGCATCTGTCAATTAAATCGCTGCAAAGCCATCTCAAAATGGGTGCGTCCTGTTGAATTTATTTTCCGAAGGATCCTGTGGACAGCATCTGCCAAATTCCCTGGAGATTTCGAAACAGGTTCGCAATGACCCTGCTATTTTGACGCTTTTTTGATGTATCCTAATCTTTTATGATCACGTGTCCTGATTCTTGATTTTTGGCCTCCTGCTCCAGCCTCCAACAAAAAAAATTGCCCATTGATCTTACGGGATCAACAGGCAATCTTTTTTTGAACGTTTCACCAGGTCTTACGGGGCCTTGTACTGGTGATTATTTTAAAACTTCAAAAGGTATTTTTACCTAAGCCTTACGGGGCTATGAATGGTAAATTTCTTTCTTTGTTTTTTGAGATTCTCCTCAGTCTTACGGGACTTGATGCCGGTGAATCTTTTCTTTTTATTTTTTGAATTTCACCTCAGTCTTACGGGACTTTGTAGCGGTAATTTACATTCATTTATTGAAATTGAAATGCTTCAATCATAATGACGAATCAAATATAAGCTGGCAAATTACTCAACGCATACTAAAATCGGCTAATCCGTTAAAAATGCCGGATGAACCACCATTTTTTAGCGGCGAAGTGCTGGAAATCATCTCCGCTTTCTTCTGAAAAATTCGTTTACCAATTCCGCGCATTCTTCTTCCAGGATACCATTTTCAATAATTGCTTTCGGATGAAGTGGTGAGGGACTGAATAAGCGGAATCCTTTTTTAGGGTCACTGGCCCCGAATACAATTTTTTGAATCTGTGCCCAGCCAATGGCTGCAGCACACATCAGGCAGGGCTCCAGGGAAATATAGAGGGTGCAATCTTTAAGGTATTTGCTGTTGAAGTAATTGGCGGCGGCGGTAATTGCGATGATCTCTGCATGTGCAGTAACATCATTTAGTCTTTCAACCTGGTTATAGCCTTTACCTATCACCTGGTTTTGACTGACGATGACCGCTCCAATGGGTACCTCGTCTTCTTCCTGTGCTCTCCGCGCTTCCTGTAGTGCCAGGTTCATAAAGTATTCATGGGGGAAGGGTGACATTGAAAATTTAAAAGTTTATAAAGTTTAGATTGTTTGAAATGTTGATTTCATGCCCAGAATGCTAAAGAAGGAAGCACAATCCTAAGAAGATTAAGGGTGCACGACAAATCTTTGTTTTTGTGGTCGGCGAGACGCCGACCACGGACAGTACCTTCCTTATGACAGTCCATGGTTGGCATCCCGCCAACCATTGCTCAAGAAAACTGAATGATTTGTCGTACACCCAAGATTAATTGCCCTGTTACCAACTGTCAATTTTTTTTATCTTTGGCGGCATTAAAAATAGAGAAAGTTTTGCAGCGCCTTTTTTTTGTACTTCTTATTATTGGCCTGAGCACTTTATCCGCGGTTGCACAAAAGGTGTGGACGTTGGAGGAATGTGCTGCCTACGCCACTCAGAATAACATCACCCTGAAGCAGGCTGAATTGAATGAGCAGCTTGCTGATTTTACACTTACCCAATCGAAGCTTAATCTGATTCCCAGCGTAAGCGCAAGCACCGGATACTATTTTAATTTTGGCCGTACCATTGATCCTACCAGTAATCTTTTTGTAAATCAAAACACTCAAACCAATACGGTTTCGCTTTCTGTCGGCTGGCCGGTATTTAATGGGTTCCAGCGTATAAATACCATCAAGCAGAATGAATTCAGCTTATTGGCAAATCATGCAAGTACTGCGAATACGGAACAAACTATTCTGCTGTATGTGGCAGGTGGGTTTCTCGACATTGTATATGGCAAAGAAAATTTAGCGAATGCAAACGACCAGCTCAACCTTTCGCGTACACAAATGGAGCGCACTAAATTGCTGGTGAATGCGGGAACATTGTCGCAGGGTTCTCTCTATGATATTGAAGCGCAGGTTGCCAATGATGAACTGGCGGAGGTGAATGCACAAAATGCGCTTGACCTGGCAAAACTCAACCTGGCGCAACTGATGAACCTTACAGAAACGATTGATGTGTTTGTTCCCGATATAAATATGAATACAGAACTGTTGCGGGACCTCAATCTCACCGCAGACAGTATTTATCAAACTGCGGTTAGAATGCAGCCAGTGATTAAAAATGCTGAATATAACCTGTTGAGCTATGAGAAGGGACTTGCTGTAGCGAAAGGATCTTTGTATCCGTCTCTTTCTTTTTTTGGCAGCCTTTCTACCAATTATTCGGATGCATACCAGCGTATTTCTTCTATTGATACCGTAACGGGCGAACCCATCCCTATTGGTTATGTACTCAGTTCCAATGAAGTGGTGGTATCCCCTCAGTTTGATATAATTCCAACATTTAAGAAAACAGGATATACTGATCAGTTCAAAGATAACTTTGGCCAGGCATTTGGATTCAGCCTTGATATCCCTATTTTTAACAACTGGAATACACGAACCAACATCAGCGTTTCAAAGATCAATGTGTTGAACGCGCAATACACGTTGCAATCGGCAAAGCTGCAATTGCAAAAGGATGTTCAGACAGCTTACCAGGATGCTGTGGCTGCAAAAAACAGCTATGCTGCAGCACTGAAAAGTGTAACAGCACTGGAGAAATCATTTGATGATGCGCAAAAGAAATTTAATCTTGGCGCCATCACTTCCCTCGATTACACAACTGCAAAAAGTAATCTTACCAAAGCACAATCTTCGCTGCTCCAGTCTAAATTCCGCTATGTCTTCAAATTAAAAGTACTGGATCTATACCAGGGAAAACCATTAACGCTGCAATAAGCATGTTCAAGAAAAACAGGATTCTGATTTTATTAATTGCAATAGTCATCATACTGCTGATTGTATTGCTTGTGGGAAAGAAGCAAGGCTGGATCGGTGGCAGTAAGGCAACCGAAGTAAGTGCTGAAATGGTTTCTCACAAAGATATTGTGGAACGTGTTTCTGCAAGCGGAAAGATCTATCCGCAGCTTGATGTAAAACTAAGTCCCGATGTTTCAGGTGAGGTAACAGAGTTGTATGTGAAGGAAGGAGACTCGGTAAAATCCGGAATAGTGCTGGCCAAGATCAAACCTGATATCTACCAGGCAATCCTGGACCGCTCAATAGCTGCGCTGAATACTTCGAAATCAAATTCATTGCAATCACAGGCTGCTCTTACGCAGGTGACTGCAGAATATGAACGCTCTGAAAAAAATTACAACCGTAATAAGGACCTTCACAATCAGAAAGTAATTTCTGACGCAGACTTTGAATCCATTGATGCGGCCTATAAAGCAGCGAAGGCAAATTACGAAGGAGCTCAAATGACTGTTAAGGCCGCCGATTACAGTGTGCAAAGTGCTGCAGCAAGTGTAAAGGAAGCACAGGAGGATCTCAGAAAGACTACCATCTACGCGCCTATCAGCGGCATTGTGTCGCAATTGAATATTGAAAAAGGTGAAAGGGTATTGGGTACCACACAAATGGAAGGTACTGATATGATGCACATTTCAGATCTCAATGCTATTGAGGCCCGTGTTGATGTGAGTGAAAACGATGTGCTCCGTGTTCAGTTGGGTGATACTGCTGAGATTGAATTGGATGCTTATCCTGATAAGAAATTTAAAGGAGTAGTGAACCAGATTGCTAACTCTGCCAAGAGCACACTCACTGGCCAATCCGAACAGGTCACTAATTTTGAAGTGAAGATTTTATTGGTAAAAGATTCTTACCAGGAATTGATTGGGGCAGATGGAAAACAATTTCCTTTTCTTCCCGGCATGTCGGCTTCTGTAGCTATTATGACCAACACGGTAACGAATGTAATTGCCATTCCAATTCAGTCTGTCACTACACGTGATCCGGTAGATACAATCGCCAACAAATCAAAGCCGGAAGGTTCGGCTACGCAGAAAGCAGCAGTTGTTGCTCCAAACAAAAGGAAGGAATCCATGAAGCCGGAAGAAGTGGTGTTTGTGGTTTCTAATGGAATCGCAAAAACAGTTCCTGTTAAAACAGGTATTCAGGATGATGAATTTATTGAAATAAAATCAGGGCTTAAAGGTGATGAACAGGTGATCACTGGTCCGTTCAGTGCTATTTCGAGGTTGCTGAAAAGCGGGGATGCAGTGAAGACGGTGGAGAAGGATAAGCTGTTCAATACCGATGCAAAGTAGCCCCTGTGAATTAGCTTTGAAGACAGTCCGCTCATCCTGAATTAAATGGGTGCTGTGAACTTCATCCAGGCACTCAATTAATCTTTAGTAACCACCATTTCTCTTTCTTCATCACATCCAAAAGCTATTCAACCCATCTTTCCGATATGACCTCCAGCAACATCAGTATGATCGGTGGAGGAAGCTGGGCAACGGCACTTACAAAGGTGCTGAATGAAAACAAACACTTAGTGAACTGGTGGCTGCGTGATAGCCAGTCTGTAGAAAACCTGCAGAAACGTTTTCACAATTTGAAATACCTTAGTTCGGTAGCTTTTGATCCTTCTTTTATTCTTCCAACAACTGATTTAAAAAAAACAATCCATGCGGGCGATATTATTTTCCTTGCAGTGCCGGCAGCTTTTTTAAAAACAGCATTGTCGCCTATTTCTCCCGCAGATTTTAAGGATAAGATAATTGTATCTGCCATCAAAGGCATGATTCCAGGTGATAATTTATTGATTGCGGAATTCATGAAAAAATATTTTGAGGTACCGCTTGAAAATGCAGTGATCATCAGTGGTCCGTGCCATGCGGAAGAAGTGGCGTTGGAGAAACTGAGTTACCTCACACTGGCAGGTCAGCGCAGTGAGCATGCAGACTTGATTTGTAAATTACTTCAATGCACCTATGTCCGTTGTACACCCTCTGATGATATTTACGGAACAGAATATGGGGCCGTACTTAAAAATATTTATGCACTGGCAGCGGGCATCTGTCATGGGTTGGGATATGGAGATAATTTCCAGGCAGTTTTGATCTCGAATGCCATTGAAGAAATGGAACGGTTTGTAAAGGCCGTACATCCCATTACCCGCGACATAAAAGATTCTGCTTATCTCGGCGACCTGATGGTAACAGCCTATTCGCAATTCAGCCGTAACAGGACATTCGGTAATATGATCGGCAAAGGTTATTCAGTGAAGGCTGCGTTATTGGAAATGAACATGGTTGCGGAAGGCTACAATGCTGCAAAATGTATTCACGAAGTAAATAAAAAATTTATGGTTGACTTGTTGATCTGTGAGGCAACTTACCGCATACTATATGAAAGTGCAGATGCAAAAGAAGAAATGCACAAAGTGAGTGAAAGGTTGAGTTAATATTTTTCACTTGATTTTTTTGAAATAAGATAATACCGATTAGTTGGTTCTGTTAATCATATCCCTGCCAAGGCTATCCGGTGAATTGGGTTTTTTACGGGCCATTCGATTTCCATACCTGATCAAATTATAGCTAAGCAATCCTAATATTAATATTCCTAAAAGATTTCCGTAAGCAGATCCTGAAGCATAATTATCGGTCACCCCAGGTTGGGTCTGTAATGCCTTTGTAATTTGATCAAACAAAGCAAGGATACCGCCAATCAAAAATAGTAACCCAAAAAATATCATTACGAGCCCAAGAATTGTTTTCATAATGCTTTATTATAGAAAGATAAAAACTATTCGATTACTATTTTTTCCAGCTCGTTTTTTCCAGCAATAAATTCCTCCCAAACTTCC
>JBDSEW010000098.1:0-28103 GCA_039919825.1 Chitinophagales bacterium
GTGACCTCATCCCTACCAAGGATGTGCTCTACCAACTGAGCTACATCGGCGAACGCTTGCTGATTCAGAAATTTGTGATGAAGCTACCATGCTCCACCAGAAACTTTTAAACTTTACAGAGCGGGAGACGAGACTCGAACCCGCGACCCTCAGCTTGGAAGGCTGATGCTCTACCAACTGAGCTACTCCCGCTTGTGTATTTTCCAGGATTTTAAGAATGAATTTCATTGTATGAAACCACTCTTTAATCTGAGAAAAAAATCAATAAACAATGAACTTACACTCTCTGCTCATTCCGGAATTGAAAATTTTTCAATTATCAACAGCTGTGGGGAGAGGAGGATTCGAACCTCCGAAGTCATAAGACAACAGATTTACAGTCTGCCCCGTTTGGCCGCTCTGGAATCTCCCCCAATGTTTGTATCAGCAATCCGAATCATTTTTATGACCCTTCCTGTCTGTTCAAACTTTCAACATTCAAAGAGCCGATGGAGGGATTCGAACCCCCGACCCACTGATTACAAATCAGTAGCTCTGGCCAGCTGAGCTACATCGGCATTCATTTTCTCCGGTTTCGCATTAATTAAAATGAACACCATTTTCTTATCCGTGTGATCGGATTACTACTTACTATTCTCACCCCTCCAACCTATTGATAACTGTTTCTATTAATCATAATCGGTTGCCTTTGATCAAAAAAACACCCACCCGGAACAAACCAGGAAACTTTACTTGTTCAAATGTGCTCCAGTAAAGGATTTGGACATTTTGGGGCAAACAAAACTATGTTCACCCCCAAAAAAGGTGGGCAAATATACGTGAATAAATAAGAAATCAGAAAGTGTTTTAAAAATTAATTCCTCATCTTCTCCTTGTGTTTTTTCACCTGGCGCACAATAGCGTCGGCTGCCAGTTCAACTGATTCCTCAAACAGTCTGCTACGCTCTTCTGCAAACATTGTCTTCCCGGGAATTTGAATACGAATCTCTGCAATTTTATCTTTCACAGTTCCATTGTTATGATCTAATTTCAGGATAACCTGCGCATCAATAATATGGTTAACTATTGAATCCACCTTCAGCAGTTTTTTCTGGATAAAACTCTCCAATTTCTCATCTGTATCGAAATGGATGGAATGAATCTTTACGTTCATAAACTAACATTTTTTTTTGTTAACGAAAGAAGCGCAATAAAAATCAGGCCTTTGGATGGGCCTTTCTGTAAATGTCTTTAAGTTTATCAATGGTATTATGCGTGTACACCTGTGTAGCTGCAAGGCTGGAATGGCCGAGCAATTCTTTGATAGCATTAATTTCTGCCCCGTTGTTCAAAAGATGGGTGGCAAAGGTGTGGCGAAGTACATGCGGGCTCTTCTTATCAACGGTAGTCACCTGCTGCAGCAGATCATGAACAATCGAATACACCTTTCTGGGATTCATCGTGGCACCGGAATCAGAAACAATGAAGACAGGAAATTGTGATGACTGAAAGGTTTTGTTTCGCAATGCGATATACTCTTTCAATACTTCTTTTAGCGCTGGATTGAAGGGGATTATGCGTTCTTTGTTTCCCTTCCCCAGCACTTTTATAGAGAGGTTATAAAAGTCAAATGCCTGATCGGTGAGTTGTATCAATTCAGCCCGGCGAATACCGGTTGCATAAAAAATTTCGAAAATGATGCGGTTCCGAAAACCAGGAAACCCTTCTCCAAATTCAAAATGCTGCCACAACAGCTCAGTCTGATTTTTTTGAAGGAAAACAGGCAAGCGCCTGGAGATTTTAGGGGCAATTATTTTTGTCAGTGGATTGTGATCAATGGCACCATTCCTCATGTGAAATTTGAAGAATGTTTTTAAGGTTGATAATTTTCGGTTGATTGATCTTGTACCTGTTCCGGCTTCCATTAATGATGCAAGCCACGACCGTACATACACATGACGGGTTTCCAATAAATTTTCAAGTTCGTAGGTTTCTTTAAGGAACTTAGAGAACTGCAGTAAGTCGTTCTCATAGGCTACAACTGTGAGCTTTGAATAGCGCTTTTCGTACTGAAGATATTGAAGAAAACTCCGTAAATCCATCCCGTTCACTAATGCTTACAAAACAAATATAAGCATAAGTTGGGCCTCAAAACAAAATATTATTGCGCTTCCATCTGGCGGGTCACTTCATCGCGGTAAACAGCTTTGAGCACCTCACCACGCCTTCTTACAGAAGGTTTCATAAAAGCCTGGCGGGATTTTAATTGCTTTAAAATGCCGGCCTTCTCAAACTTCTTTTTGTACTTTTTTAATGCCTTGTCGAGAGATTCGCTGTCGCGGGTATCGATGATGAGCATGCTGGTTTTAATTTTTTTTGGACTGCAAAGATAATCAATGATATTTAAAGAACAAATTGAATAATGAGGATAAAAATAGCTGATACCTTAAAACTATAGCACTGGTAACGCTACCGAAAATGAGCAATTGGTTTATCCTGCCCCCAACTGTAATATGGCCCTCACATAATTGGACCAACTCATTTCTTTGGTTGACTCCTTTACATTTCCGGTCGGAATGGGTTCATCAATAAACCGTATCATCTGTTTCGCCATCGATTCAATGTTTTCCGGTTCAGCCAGATAACCATTGTAACCATCGCGAATGGTCTCAGGAAAATGGCCCACCCGCGTCGCAAGTACGGGGAGATTAAAATTATAGGAAAGTGACTCTACACCTGAAGGAGTCGCGGTGAGGTAATACAACACTATACAATCGCTGACCTGGAAATATTTGGGCACTTCCTCATTGGGGATAAAGCGGTTCACCACAGTTACATGATCCGTCAGATTCAATTCGTCGATAATGGCAATTGGATGATAATCCTGTTCATTTTCGCTTTGTTTCAGCACTAGGGATTTAGCCCATTTGAACAAAGTGTTTTTAATTTTGGAGGACACTTTTTTGTTGTCAAGTGTATTCCAGAAACTTTCACCGGCAATCAGTAGTGAAACATCCTTTCTTTCATCAGCCACCAACCTGAACGCACGAATCACATTGTGAAGTCCTTTATATTTTCTGATGAATCCAAAGAAAAGAAATACGTAACGTTTTAAATGTAGCTCCTGCTTTGCTTTCTCTTTGTCAAAATTGAAATCGGGTTTAAACAAATCATAGATTGGATGAAATAATTTGATGATCACAGGATTACCATTTCTCGCCCGTGTTCCGCTTTCATTCACCAGAAAATTATTTTCGGGATAGAGTTCCTTTAATTCATTAACCGTTTTATAGGCATGGGCAATGTAAGTATGAGCTGCCGCCAGTCCGAACCTGCAAAAATATTTATCAATTGATGCAGCTTCCTTCTGCACTACCAGGTGACAATCAAATATCACTTCCGTGCTTGTTGATTTCAGGAGGCTTCTTGCCATCCAGCCTAATGGTAATCCCTGGAGGGCGATGGCCCATTGAAAAATCACTATATCAGGCTGAAGGGATTTAATAAATCTCACCGTTTTGTTCCAGGTGAGTGGGTTATTATAATTCGTCAGGTAGGTCACCTTTATTTGTGTTCCCTCCAGAAAATCCATCTTGCTTTTACGGTCCATAAAATCTCTTGGAATAATGGCCGGGTATTGTTGTGTCCATGAAACAATATGCACTTCTGCTCCCTGCTTGTGCAATGCTTTAGCCAATGAAGTGTTATAGTTGGATATTCCCCCTTTAAATTGCGGACCCGGACCAAAGCAAACAACTTTCACAGTAATAGTTGAAATTTTAAATCTTTAAAATGCCGCAGAAGCGGTTAAGATAATTTTGCGCATCAGTAAATACACTCAGTTACGAAGCCTTCCAACTGCAGCATCGTACACTCTCCTCATGCCTGCAGCAACTGAAACCTTCGGCTCCCATTTGAATTTATTGGCCACAAAGGTCATGTCAGCATACCGTGAATGAACACCCACCGGTTTATCGAGCAAAGGTTTGATGGTAGGCTTATATCCCGCAAAACCGCTGAAGAGTTCAATGATATCAAGAAATGAGGTGAGCTTGCCGGAACCTATATTGATTGCGGAGCCATCATGGATATTTTCCATCGCCATTAATATGCAATCAATACAATCATCTATATGTACAAAATCTCTTCCTTGTTTCCCGCTACCCCAAACCTCAAAAGGGTCTTCTTTTCTTGCAGCCCGTGCGGCAATTGCAGGAACAGGATAGGTAAGGTCCTGGTCTTCCCCATAACCTGAGAACGGGCGCACGCAAGCCACTGAAATTCCATAATGTTTTGCGGCTATTTGTGCGAGGTATTCCCCGGTAAGTTTCGACCATCCATAAGTCATGTCGGGTTGACCAAGGTTTTGATCAAACCTTATATCTTCTTCTTTCAAAGCTACTGCCTCAGCATCAGTTTGCATACTGATTGGATAGGCTGCACTTGAACTTGGATACAATACTCTTGCAGGCTTGTAGTTGCAGATCCAGTAAAAGAATTCTGCATCAATTGAAAGATCAAGTGCAACAAGCATAGGATCACCGTCGATCTTTAAACGGCCTCCAACTATAGCTGCAAAGTGATAGACATCAGAAAATTTCGGGAAATTGAATCCATACCAATGGTTCAAAAAATCAGGATCTTCTTTGATGGCTGTGAGAAATTTCCTAAAATCTCCTTTTTGAAAAATAAGCCGTCCCTCAGCATAAATTTTCAACTCACCCGATTCAGTAAATGAACCATCTTCCAGCCAGGTTTCAGGGGAAGTACCAGTCGACAAATCATCCACTACAAACAGCGTATCGGCAGTTGATTTCAATAATCTCTTCACGAGATTTCTTCCTACAAAACCACATCCTCCTGAAACCAAATGAATGGCCATGCGCACATTTTTTTTGCAAACATACTATTCTAAATTCATTGAGTTACCTGCGCCTGAACGCACTATCAATGAATATTTAATAGCAAAAGAAAATTCATTGAAAGAAATTGAGAAGGAAACTATGAATTTAATTCAAAAGTAGCTGTCGCCAAACCAGTATTACTCCTCATTGAAATTTATCTGCTGATCCACTTTATAGGCATTGCGGTCATGCGCATTACGGGAGATTAATTCGGCCAGGAAGCCGGAAAGAAAAAGTTGCACGCCAATTACCATCGTAACAAGTCCGAGATAAAATATAGGACGTTCCGTCATTTTTGTAATGTCATAAAAAATCTTTCCGATTGACAGGTACAATAGAATTATAAATCCGATAAAGAAAGAAAGCAATCCCAGCGTTCCAAAAAGATGCATAGGCCGTTTTCCAAAACGGGATACAAAGATGATGGAGAGTAAATCGAGAAACCCATTGATGAAACGCTCCCAGCCAAATTTGGTGACCCCATATTTACGCGGATAATGAACGACCTCCTTTTCCGTGATCCTGGTGAATCCCGCCCATTTCGCAAGCATCGGGATATACCGGTGCATTTCACCATACACCTCTACATTCTTAACTACTTCCTTTTTATAGGCCTTTAATCCGCAATTAAAATCATGAATATTTATACCGCTCATGGAACGGGTAACCCTGTTAAACAATTTTGAAGGCCAGCGTTTCGAAATGGGATCATGTCTTTTTCTTTTCCAGCCCGAAACCAGGTCAAAACTCTCTCCATTAATCATCCTATATAATCCGGGTATTTCATCGGGACTGTCCTGTAAATCAGCATCCATGGTGATGACAACCTCTCCTTCGGCAGCATTAAATCCTTCACTCAGCGCTGCAGATTTTCCATAGTTTCTTCTGAACTTAATTCCCTTTATGCAGGGATTCTTAGCAGCAAGATCCTGGATAGCTTTCCAGGAACCATCCCGGCTTCCATCATCCACAAAAATAATTTCATAACTAAAGTGGTGAGCATTCATCACCCGATCAATCCATGCCGCTAATTCTGGCAAAGATTCCTGCTCATTCAACAGCGGAACAACAACTGAAATTTGCATGAACAAAATTATTGTGGTTGCTGCAACTGGTGACTGTCCTTCTTAAAAATAGCTGCTACTATTAAGGATAACAGGGCGCCAAAGAATGCGCTTGAGACCAGGCTCCAGATGGCAATCCACATGGGTGATGTAAACTTACGTGTCCATTCCATAGCTACCTGTATCTGTGAATCCGGAAGTCCCTGGTTGATCATATCTGTCTCTGCCTTCTTCAATATTTCTTCGATCATATCGGGTGCAATAAAATTCATCATGATCAAACTAAAAACAACTCCGATGGCGCCGGTAATAATGCAAAAAAGAAACCCTGTTTTAAAGCCTTCACCGAAAGAAAGAAATCCTCCCAGGTCCTTATCCCTGCGATCCTTCACAGCAAACACCAATCCGGCAAGCATGATTACATAAGAAAGCCAGTTCATGCCACTATTGAGATACATGCCCGTTATATAGAGAATAATGGAGAATATAAACATGGCAAGTGCGGTAATGATGGCGTATTTTAATGCGGTGCTCAGGGCAGATTTTTGAGTTTCCATAATCAATTTTTTTGAAACTGGTGATGATTGTAAATAGCCACCGGTTTTCCGATGAGTTTAACGCCGATGAAAGGAGTGTTGTATGATTTCGACTGAATATTTTCCCGTTGTAATGCCCATTCGGCCGTTGAATCAAAGATAGTAAAATTGGCTTCTGAAGATTCGGAAATCACAGGTACCGGCAACCCCACAATGTTTCGCGGAACAGATACCATCTTTTCAATGATCATCTCCAGTTTTAACACATCACGCAGGGCAGTATTGGCCAAAGCAAAACACGTCTGCAAATTAATAATGCCAGGATCGGCATATTCAAACTCGAGTTTTTTTCGCTCTTCATTTTGCGGCTGATGCGCTGAACAGATCACATCGATTGTTCCATCGCGCAATCCTTCCTTCAATGCCAGGATATCTGCAGGAGTTCTTAAAGGAGGAAACAATTTCAGGTTGCTGTCATAATTGTTCAGTGCAGAATCATCAAGCATGAGGTGTACAGGATTAACTCCGCAGGTGACAGGAATATTCTTCTGCTTTGCTTCCCGGATACGGTCTACCGCTTCACGTGTAGAGATGCAACTGAAGTGAACCCGCGAACCCGTGTATTCAGCCAATTCAATATCCCGAACGACCATGAGGTCTTCTGCCAGTGATGGAATTCCATGCATGCCATACTGAACGCTGCTGATTCCTTCATTCATAACTCCATGAGGAGCCAATGAATCATCATGCGGATAATGAATGATCACGCTGCCAATCTTTTTCACATACAGCAAACCTCTCATCATCAATCCTGCTTCAGCAATAGGATGTTGTGCATCTGAAAAAGCAATCGCGCCCGCGGCAGCCATGTCGTACATCTCTGCCAGTTCTTTTCCTTCGCATTTTTTAGTCACTGCACCTATCGGGAATATATCCACGATTTTTCCTCTCGCCTTGTTCAGAATATATTCAATTCCTGATTTTGAATCGATCACCGGTTTGGTATCCGGTAATGCTGCAATACCCGTAAAACCTCCTGCAGCGGCAGCCATTGAGCCAGAGAGAATGTTTTCCTTGTATTCGTAACCGGGATCACAGAGATGCGTATAAAGATCAAACCAGCCGGGCGAAATACACAATCCTTCTCCATTAAAAATCTCTGTTTCTACGCCTGCATCAATATGATGCTGAATAGAGGCAATCTTACCATCCCTGATTAAAATGTCTTTTGTTTGAAGATGAAAAGGAGATGCAGCGTCAATAACCTGTACAGCACGGATAAGTAAATTCATCTATTTCCAAAATTTAAGCAGCACAATTTCCAAAGCCATAAAGAGTAAAACAAAGATAACAGAAACTTTCCACAGCGGCAATCCCCAATTCTGTCCCGATATCACATTGGAAAGGTCACGTTGCGTATTCTGAATAACTCTTATGCTCAAGGGCTTACTGAATTGCAGCAGTTCTTCATTCGAGAGAAAATGCAAATCGGATTCCCGCCTGTCATAATTCATTGCCACAAATGATCTCACTTCATTATTTGGATCTTCCAGTGAATAGATACCTGATTGATTGATTTCATTGTTGATATTGACCAGTACCCGATTTCCAATCAGTCGCTGAGAAGGAATAAACTCCTGCTCCTGCCCTTTCAAACGCAACACCTGGTCGCCTTGCGAAAGATCAGCAGCAATGGTAACCAGGTTATTCCTGCCAATTACCATTGCATTCGCAGAAGCGGTTTCTCTCGCAATGGCCATTTTGTAAAGCATCGGAGCAAACAAAGGGTTAAGTGGTAAATCGGTATAGTTTTTATCAAGGGGAACAGTAGAAAGAAACAGTATTCCGTTTCCAAAGGAATATTTACTCAAAAAGAAAGAACCGTCGCTGAAGGAAAGCAATGCATCCCTTACCGTATTGGTTCGTGTAGCTATAAGAAAACTTCCGGAAGCCTGGGGCAGAGCGAGATTTTGCGGTACCTGCTGAAATATATCTGTGAATACTTCATCGCGGGTATTGATTGCATTCACAGTTTTCCTTTGTGCACTGAAAACGGAAAACGCATCGCTTCCTGCGCTCTGCAGAAATGTATTGTAAGTACTTACATCGGAGGCTGCATCAGGAAACAGAAGCAGGTTACCACCCTCTTCTACAAACTTTTTCAACTCTGCACCCAAACCGGTAGAAAGCTGTTTCAATCCGTTGAGTATAACAAATTGTTGTTTGGAAAGATCGGCGTAATTGAATTTGTTGAATGGTACATTCTGCATCACAAAAAAATCGTTCTTGCCGAATAAGGCATTGAGGTAAGGGTTCTCTGCCGATTCCGATATCACCAATACATTTACATGTTCTGAAACCGGGTAAGAAAGATAATAGCTGTCGTCGAAGGTGATAGGATGATCTACCAATGATAATCCAGCCCTGTTCCAGCCTTTCTCAGTAATAGTATAGCTAATCGTATCGTATGTAAGAGACATAGCTGCTACAGAAAAATTACTTATAGCCTTCGTTTGATCATTGATCTGAAGCGTTAGCCTTCCATTATCAACTGACTGGTTGCCATCATTTTTGATGCGCACAAGCATCCTGTTTGCCTGTCCTGAAATCTGAACAGGAGTTTCCATCCAGCAGGTATCAATATAAACATTGTCCGATTCATTGGTGCGAAGTGGAACAAGGTTGGTTTGATACGTCGTATCTTCTTTAATAAGATTGAAATCAGAAAAGTTTTTTTGAAAGTCTGAAATCACAAAAACTATTTTCTGTTCAGCGCCTGAATTGTTGAGTGCCTGTTTCTGGCGGGAAATGATATCTGCTACAAGCTGCGTTTGGGAAGAAGGTTGAACCTCTTTAATCAGGTTGAGCATTTCTTCCTTGTCAACCAACCGCTGATGACGCCCCTCGAAATCTTCAGTAAGCACTTGAAATACATCATCGGCACCATACGCTGTCACAATTTCACGCGCTTTTAATTTTGCCTTTTCAAGCAATGGAACATCGGCTGCAAGCTGGCCCATGCTGAATGAGTTATCAATAAATACGCTGATGGCTTTTTTTCCTGCTGCAACTGGTGCGGATTTGTTTTTTATAAATGGTTGAGCAAAGGCAAGCACCAGGAAAATGATAGCTAAGATTCTGCACAGTAATATAAGCAGGTGCTTTAGTCTCGAACGGGAATCCGTTTGCTCCTTCACCTCCCGCAAAAAGCGAACATTCGTAAAATAAACCGTTTTGTACCGTCTGAAATTAAACAGGTGAATAACGATCGGGATAGCAATGGCAGCCAGCGTAAATAAAAAAGAAGGATAGAGGAATGACATTAAGTTATTATCGGGTAGTGGTTTTTGGTTTATAATTTTCGACGCTTGCGAAAGTAACGAAGAATGAGGAGATGAAGTGTAATTTGCGACAAACCCATTCTATTGAACGATGAGCAGGTATACTTTTTTTGTACTGTTCTCTGGCAATTTTTCCGAGCAATAATTTTGGAGGAAATTTATTCCTCGCAATTTTAACCGAATGCTTTAGATTTGCGGCAACGGATTCGATATTTTCAGAATTCCATTCATTATAATCGGGGTGTGGCGCAGTTGGCTAGCGCACCAGCATGGGGTGCTGGGGGCCGGTGGTTCGAGTCCACTCACCCCGACTTTACGATCCAGAGTTTATGGATTAATTTTTCCTGAAAAATACCCGGCTTATTCAAATAAGAATCCCGGTGTTTTAGGCATTGATTTACCAAGATGTTTGAAAGCGATATGAGTAGCTTCTCTTCCACGCGCTGTTCGCTTCAGATAGCCTTCCTGTATCAGGAATGGTTCATACACTTCTTCAATAGTTCCTGCTTCTTCTCCAACAGCTGTTGCAATGGTGTTAAGTCCGACAGGTCCTCCACTAAATTTTTCAATAATAGTGGAGAGGATTTTATTGTCCATTTCATCAAGCCCATGTTCATCTACATTGAGGGCATTCAGGCCATAGCGCGCCATTTCAATATCAATTATGCCTGTACCTTTTATCTGGGCAAAATCACGCACCCGGCGCAGCAATGCATTTGCAATCCGGGGAGTGCCCCGGCTGCGGCGTGAAATCTCTTTTGCTCCTTCTTCTGTAATAATTGTGTTAAGGATCTTTGCCGAGCGATGGATAATTTTTTTCAATGTTTCTGCATCGTAATAATCCATCCTTGAAGTGATGCCAAAACGGGAACGCAGGGGTGAAGAAAGGAGCCCTGACCTGGTGGTAGCACCTACCAGCGTAAATGGATTCAGGTTGATTTGTATGGAACGGGCATTGGGGCCTGTATCCAACATTATGTCAATCTTATAATCTTCCATCGCAGAATACAAATATTCTTCCACTACAGTGCTCAACCGGTGAATTTCATCGATGAATAAAACATCATGATCACCCAAATTAGTAAGCAACCCAGCCAGGTCCCCTGCTTTTTCCAGTACAGGACCCGAAGTGATCTTGATATTGACACCTAACTCATGTGCTACAATATAAGCAAGCGTCGTTTTTCCCAATCCTGGAGGCCCATGCAAAAGCACATGATCCAGCGCTTCCCCTCTTTGCTTTGCAGCTTCAATAAAAATTTTCAGGTTCTCCACTATTTTCGGCTGACCTGAGAATTCAGCAAATGCAGAGGGACGCAAAACTTTTTCTACTTCCAGTTCAGCGGAGTTTATATTTTCTTCTTCGGGATCTAGGTTCGGATTGCGCATGGATATAGTTCGACATCAAAAGTAGGAAGAAAGAAATTGCCTATCGGGCAGCATACTTCAAAAAATTTCCACAAGAGTGGCCACTGATTTCCAACATAAAAACTTTTGAGGGGAACCATGGAAGAAACTATTCCCTGCCCGATAAAAAGCGATGAAATCTTAAGCTGCTCATAATTCTTCTCCCGCTTTAGTCGTTTTCATAAAATCAACTAATTTCGAAACATGAAGAAGGCGGTTTTGTTTTTTACACTCCTGGTGTGTCTTTCCGTTGCGAAGGCATCCATGCTACTTTTGCCCATGGATCAAAGGCAGGAAGAACACCTGAAGGCGTATGGCATAGCTTACTGGTCATTGACTAAAAATATCAAGGTGGACTGGATGCTGAATTATCGCGGGGGAAGTTTTGCCATTCCCTATTTCCCGGAAGCAGAAAATGAATGCGTGGTACGTGGTGTTACATATGAAATAGTACCGGATGCACAGTACAACAATATCTTATCAGGAATAGCGAGCCCGGAAGTAAATCAGGACATTGTGAAACTTGAAAAGGCGCCAAAAATTGCGGTGTATTCACCCAAAACAAAAGAACCCTGGGACGATGCGGTAACATTGGTACTCAAGTATGCAGAAATTCCCTATGACCTGGTATACGATGATGAGGTAATGCAGGGAAAGCTTGCACTTTACGACTGGCTTCACCTTCACCATGAAGATTTTACCGGTCAATTTGGAAAATTTTATGCCGCTTACAGTAATGCAGCCTGGTATCAGAATGATGTGAAAACAGATGGTGAAACGGCTGCACGCTGGGGGTTCAATAAAGTATCGCAGTTAAAGCTTGCAGTGGCAAGCAAAGTAAGAGACTATGTGGCAGGCGGTGGTTTCATGTTTGCCATGTGCTCTGCAACGGACACCTATGATATTGCCCTTGCCGCTGAAGGATTTGATATTTGTGAGAGCATGTACGATGGAGATCCTGCTGATCCTGGCGCGCAGTCAAAGCTGGACTATTCAAAATGTTTCGCATTTCAGAATTTCACTCTTGTCAGGGATCCCCTTCAATATGAATTTTCAAATATCGATGCTACAAATACGCGTCGGGTTCCTATGGATCAGGATTATTTTACATTGTTTGAATTTTCAGCCAAATGGGATCCGGTTCCCACCATGCTTTGCCAGGATCATACACAAACCGTTAAGGCCTTCATGGGACAAACCACTTCATTTCGTAATGAGGTGATAAAATCCACCACGCTGGTGATGGGAGAAAATAAAGCTGCTGGTGAAGCCCGTTACATTCATGGTGAGTATGGAAATGGCACCTGGACCTTTTACGGCGGACATGATCCCGAAGATTATCAGCACCAGGTTGGTGATCCACCCACAGATCTAGCACTGCATCCGAACTCTCCTGGTTACAGGTTGATTCTTAATAATGTTTTATTTCCTGCTGCAAAAAAGAAAAAACAAAAAACCTGACAGGTCTTCAATTATCTTCGCCGCTGCTATGAACCGTTTTGCTGCACTGCTTTTTCTCACTTCAATATTTTGCTCCTCCAATGCGTTTCACGCTCTTGGACAGACATCATCTAAAAAGAAGGATTTTCAGTGCATGGATCAGCAGGTTTATGCTACCTACGACTTGTTAAAGACTACCAGGAGCTATGGGAATTATGATCCACAAAATGAATGGAGTCAGTCATTGACATCAGTAGATATTGTGCGAAAGAGTGTTGAACTGGAGGGTGGAAGGCAATACGCGATCTTGCTGGTGACACGTAAGGATATTGCAGGAACCGGTGTCGAAATCAGGGATCAATACGGATATCAGTTAGAGTATGTTTATAAAGTGACAGAGCTGGACAAGGGCCAAATTAATTTATTCTATACACCTGATGCCGATGGCATCTACCAGATCTATTTTCGCGTTATTGATTCATCACCGGTTTGCACGTTTATGGCTGTATTAAAAGGAGATCTGGATCCGGAATTTGGAATAGATGAAGAGGAAGATGATGATGTTAAAAATAAATGATCTTGAAAAGTTATTCGCCTGAAACTACTTTAATTCCAGAAACGCCATTCAAGTCCCAGCTTGAAGGATCTGTCCGGCATGGGTGAGCGGTATACAGAAAAGTATCCGGGACCAAATAAATCCTTGTTAATGTGCTGAAACATGGCAAATGCCCTTACCCCTTTCACCTGGATGGTAATGAATAAATCAGCTACCGGGTAATATTCCATAATGCTATACCGCTGAACATAAAACTGGCCGGTTTCGGGCATATAAGCCGGAGCATAATAATTCGATGTATAACGGATATCAAGTCCGATCTTGCTTGTTAGAGCTCCTTTAAACAACCGGTTTTGAAAATACAGGCTGTGACGTGAAAAAAATTGCGGATAGCTTACGATGGTATCATTGCTGAATGACTGGTATTGCCATTCATTGTCGAAGTGAAATGCTTTAAAGCTGAAATCCTTCTGCAGGAAAAATGCATATCCTTTCAGCACTCCGTTAAACTGAGCCGGAAGGGCTGACTGGTTCCAGTAGATATAATTATCGATGTTGAATATCTGCGCAGACAATTTCAACCGCCATTTAATTTCTGACCAGAAGATGGTTGCCAGGGAAGTTTGAAATGACGAAAAGTTATTGTCCCATTTAAAATGATTGGACAAATAGTTTTGCTGAATATAAGATGGATGATTGTCAGACTGAAGCAATTCAACCGAAAATACATTTGATTTCCCCAGCCGAAAATCTGTCTGAAAGCGAAATTGATAATCACCCGCATTTCTGTCAATGAAATTGTATTGTCCTGTTAAATGAAAATCAAATCCAGAAACATGCGAGGAATCTTCCTGCATTAATTTATTAATTTCAATTCCGCCGATTCCATTTTGAATTTGCTCATCTCCCACGCCCGCATGAATATTGTAGAGGTCGTGGTGAAAATAGAGATCACCTAGAAAATTTTTCAATAGACCTTTATTCTTCTTTAATACCCGGAATCGTAATTCATTGCCGTAACTGTCATATCCCAGCGTGTCGCGTGTTCTGACGGAATCCAGGTAAATGGTTTCATAATAATCATTGTCAATTGCAGCATCATTGAAACGGTAGCCCCTTTTCTCCCATTTAAAAAAATGTTGCAACCGGAATTCAGGTATTACTTTTTTTAATGTAACGGAGTCATTCTTTTTTACATTTTCCCATTTCCCAAAATCAATGGCATTCTGAAAAAACAATGCATCATTTCTCCAGTTATTTAATGCACTGTCAAGCAGTACCGGTTGAAGCGACTTGTCAAAAAGAGTAGTGTCAACAAAAACATCCAGGTTTTCAACCCCACCGTTCTCTTCAACTTTAAGGGAGTTGAGGGTATATCCTACATTCAAATGATACAATCCATTTTGAGATCCATATCTTGAAAAAGCATCCATATTGGTGATTTTAGTTACCTGGCGCTGATAAAATCCATCTGTGCGATAGCGGTTTAAATTGACTCCAGCACTCCACTGTGGCAAAATATTCTGTGTATGTATAAAGGACCCAAGTACTTCAACTTTAGTACCCTGCTGATAGCCGACTTTAGTATACGGATGTTTCGAATCATAAAATTTCGCAGCATTGCTTTCACGCCAATAGACATCAAATTGATGAAACCCGATATCAAACGCTGCATCTTTGGGCGGCATAAAAAACATAGATGATGCAGCAGCACCCAGGTGACCGGCATGCAGGTATCCAAATTCGGCCTCTGCAGGATTATACCTGTTGAAATGAGTAATAGTGGTATCAAGGTGGTAGTTAACCGTAGGATCCTGAATGAGGGAATAAGTTGTCCAATTGGGGTTGTAATTAAATACCGTATCCTGGGCAATGGAGATAAAATGAAACAATAGTATACTCAACAGGAGGAATACAACCTTTGCCTTTCCAAAATTTATTCCCCGCAATTTCATCTTTCGGATCAGCAATGATAAATTTTTGAATCTCTTTGTTTAAATATATCGCCTATCGAATCATTGGTGTCGTTCAAATCGACTGTACCAGTTCTTTCAGGATGATAGCCATTCGTGGCTCCGCTTCCCGTGCGGCTTTCACTACTTCTTCATGCGTAACGGAAACGGGTGTTACTGGATTGCCTTCGTCACAGATCACTGAAATGCAAAAAATACGCAAGCCCATATGATTGGCAACAATTACTTCTGGCACAGTAGACATCCCAACCGCATCACCACCGATAATACGCATATACCTGTATTCTGCCGGAGATTCAAAGTTCGGACCTGTTACGCCAACGTAAACTCCTTTATGACAGGTGATCCCATGTTTTTTTGCTATGGCAAGAGCCTGTTCAATCAGCAGCTTGTTATACATCGCATGCTGATCCGGAAAACGTGGCCCCAGCGTTTCATCATTTGCACCACGCAATGGATTTTCTGAGTTAAGATTGATATGGTCTGTTACTACCATCAACTCGCCGATTTTAATATCAGGATTTAATCCACCGGAAGCATTTGTGATAAGAATGGTTTTGGCTCCAAGCTTCTTCATCACGCGGATGGGAAACGTTACCTGTTTCAATGAGTAACCTTCATAATAATGGAAGCGTCCCTGCATCACAGCAATGCTTTTTCCATGCCATTCACCCAGGCAAAACTTGCCCAAATGACCTTTCACCGTGCTTACTGGAAAATGAGGCATGTGTTTGTATTCAATAGCTGTGTGCAATTTCATTTCACTCACAATACTTCCAAGTCCTGATCCCAGGACAATTCCGCACTCAGGAACAACGGACGTCCTGCTTTTAATAAATGCTACCGTTTCTTCAAGATCCTTCAGCATATTCTCCATACATTAAAATTTAAAATTAATTTTTAGTCACCGGCAATCGCTGATTACAATCAGCGATGGTTAGCTATATTTATCTCTGCATTGCAGAGAGTCATTCCTCATTGATTTCAGGGGTGAAGGAATGAACAAATGAAGTAATGAATTCGTCAAACGGCGCCTTATCTTCTTCAAAAAAAACCGTTTTCACAGCCATGCAATATATTTCAAGTTGCTGACTCGTTATGTAGTCCTGTAATTCAATCAGGCGTACGGCATCTTTTTCTGTAGTTATTAAAATTTTTCGCGAAGAAGTAAGCATTGAATATTCCAAGTGGATTTCTTTCAGATCTTTTATAGAATACGGATGATGGTCATGGTAACTTAGCAGCTTTACTTCACCCGACTGCTGCCGGAGATAATTTACCAGTGAATCAGGGTTAGCAATTCCGCAGAACAATAGGAAACCATCACTTTTTTCAAAAGACAATGTTTTGTCCGGGTTAAAAATTTCATACGCCAGGCCATACTTTTGAAAGGAAAAGAAAACCAGCTGCGAAGGTGAAACTGCCAACTCACTTTTGAAGTTCTCCCGAAGCTCCTTATTAAGGGCTACAGGACATTTGGAAACAATAATAGCGTCTGCCCGTTTTGCTCCGTTCACAGGCTCCCTCAACCTGCCTGCAGGTAACAAAGAATCACGTGTAAACGGATGGTTGTAATCTGTAATCAACAGTGAAAGTCCGGGCTTTACGTACCTGTGCTGAAAGGCATCGTCGAGAATGAGCACTTCAAGATCAGGGTATTCGTGAATCATGGTAGTAATGCCTATCACGCGCGATTCACACACAGACACGGTTACATCCGGAAATTTTCGTTTTAGCTGCATGGGTTCGTCTCCTGTTTCCGCAGTTTTCCTGTCAGCATTCACTTCCACATATCCTTTGGTTCTTCGACGATAGCCCCTGCTCAGCACCCCTGTTTTGTGACCTTCCTTTAAAAGTTTCACCAGGTATTCTGCAAGTGGTGTTTTCCCTGTTCCCCCTGCTGATAAATTCCCAATCACCATTACCGGAATTTCGAACGATACACTTTTCCGTATGCCCAGGTCAAACTGTTTATTCCGTAAAAACACACCAATTCCATACAGCCAGGAGGCCGGTAATAAAACAATCCGTAAAAGTTGATTCATCTTCATGAAGTGCAGAAAAAAGTTCCGGTTGTCTGAGGAGGAAACTGAAGAAAAAAATCTCGTTCAATTTTCACCTTCCTCCCACCGGCCTCAAAGATGAAAAGAATAAAGAACCGCTAAACGGGTCAATCACTATTTTTGTTCACAAATCTTAACCGGTGAAGCTGATTGAAATTACCAAAGCGCTTGAAACATTTGCCCCGCTCCCGCTACAGGAAAACTATGACAATGCGGGCCTGCTGGCAGGAAGCCATGACCAGGAGATTTCCAGTGCCCTGCTTTGCCTCGATGTAACAGAAGCAGTTTTGGATGAAGCCATAGCCAATGGCTGCAACCTTGTGATAGCGCATCATCCGGTTATTTTTTTCGGATTAAAAAAGATTACCGGAAGCAATTCTGTGGAGCGGATACTGCTGAAAGCCATCAGGAATGATATTGCCATCTATGCAGCTCATACTAACCTTGACAATGTGAAGGAGGGTGTTAATGCTAAAATCGCAGGGCGGCTTGAACTACAAAACACCGCTGTTCTTTCACCCAAAGGTGATCACCTTATGAAGCTTTTTACATTTGCTCCGATTGACCAGGCAGAACGTGTACGGCAGGCATTGTTCGATGCAGGCGCCGGAGCTATCGGAAATTATGATGAATGCAGTTTTAATTCCGATGGAACAGGAACTTTCAGAGGTAATGAATTCTCCAATGCCTATGTTGGTGAGAAAGGAAAGAGACACGCAGAAGCTGAGACAAAAATTGAGGTAATCTTCCCTTACTGGCTTCGTAACCGTATCATAGCTGCATTACAAAAAAGTCATCCGTATGAGGAAGTAGCGTACGATGTTATTGCATTGAAAAATAGCTGGAATCAGGCGGGAGCTGGACTGGTGGGGAATTTGGCAGCGCCTATGGAAACCACCTCTTTTCTTCAATACCTGAAAGAAAAAATGCAGGTGACTGTTATCCGGCATACCCGTTTGCATAAAAAAACCATTAGTAAAGTGGCTGTTTGCGGTGGAGCAGGTAGCTTTTTACTTAATAATGCGATAGAATCACGAGCCGACATATTTATAACAGCTGATTTTAAATACCACCAGTTTTTCGATGCCGATAACGCGATTTTGATCGCCGACATTGGTCACTTTGAAAGTGAACAGTTTACGCCCGAGATTTTTGCTGAGGTTTTAAGGCAAAAATTTCCTACTTTTGCCGTCCGTTTTACATCTGTTAACACAAATCCAATAAATTATTTCTGATGACCAAAGTAAAAGAAGCTCCAAAGACTGATAACTCGGTAGAAGAAAAATTGAGGGCACTTTACAGACTTCAAAAAATTGACACCAAAACAGATGATATCCAGATTCTGAAAGGTGAACTGCCAATGGAGGTTAAAGATCTGGAAGATGAGTTGACGGGCTTGAAAACACGTATTGGCAAAATTGAGGATGAACTGAAAGAAATGGAGGAAAACATTGCCAATCGTAAAAATTCTATCAAGGAATCAGAATCCCTCATAAAAAAATATCAAAAGCAGCAGAATAACGTAAAGAATAACCGTGAGTTTGATGCACTCAGCAAAGAGATAGAGTTACAAAAACTGGATATTCAGTTGGGAGAAAAGCGCATCAAAGAGGCAACCGACGATATGAATGCCAAGGTTGAATATCTTGAGCTTTCTAAGAAAGCTATTAAGGAGAAGGAGAAAAACCTTAAGCAAAAGAAAGAAGAACTCGAACATATTATCGAGGAAACTGACGCGGAAGAAAAAGCCTTGCTGAAAAAATCAAAAGAGCAGCAGGCAAAGATTGAGGAACGGTTAATACAGGCTTATCACCGTATCCGGACTTCCTATAAAAACGGATTGGCAGTGGTAACAGTGCAACGTGATGCCTGTGGAGGTTGTTACAATGCTATTCCACCGCAAACACAAATGGAAATCCGCCAGCATAAGAAAATTATTGTTTGCGAACATTGCGGTCGCATATTAGTAGATGAAGCCCTGGAGGTTAAGTAATCCAGATGTAAACGATATTCAGATAGAAAGGACTTCCGGGGGAAGTCCTTTTGTATTTAAGCAATATCCCTTCAGCATCTAATTTAAATGCTACATTTTTGAAATCAGTTATATTGCAAACTACTGCCAATGGCCAAAAATGAGAAATTATCATTCCTGTTCAGAACGATGCTCCCGATCCTATTGGGAAGCGTATTGATGATATACATAAGCGTACGTGCCGTTATGCTTCCAATTACACACGATGAATCAAACACCTGCCTCACCTGATCCAGCAAATGATTTCGTGCAATCTCTTAATTTCACGCTGTCAAAATCATTTATGAAACAAGGGTTACTGAGTGCCATCGTGATTATTTCATTCTTCCAATTTTCCCATGCGCAGAAAAGCACTGCACCCGACAAACCCAAATTAGTTGTAGGTATTGTTATTGATCAGATGCGATATGATTTTTTATGGCGCTTCTGGGACCTGTATGGGGATGGAGGTTTTAAAAGACTCGTGAATGACGGATATCTCTGTAGAAATACACATTACAATTATTTCCTCACAACTACTGCACCCGGACACTCTTCTATTTATACAGGCACTACTCCTGCGCTGCATGGAATAGTGGATAACAACTGGTATGACCGTGAATCAGGCCAGGATGTTTATTGTGTAACCGATCCATCAACAAACAGTGTCGGAAATGAGGTAAGTGCAGCATCAGCTTCCCCTTTTCGTTTATTGACTTCAACAGTTACCGATGAATTAAAATTGACCAGCAAAGACTCAAAAGTGATCGGCATTGCAGTGAAGGATCGCGCATCAATTATGCCAGCGGGTCATTTGTCGAATGGTGCCTTCTGGTTTGATTCAAAAACCGGGAACTGGATCTCCAGTACGTGGTATATGCAGCAATTGCCTTCCTGGATGCAACAGTTCAATGCTTCCCGTAAGCGGGATAATTACCTGTCTGTTGACTGGCGACTGCTTCTCCCAAGAAAAGAATATTCCATGTGCACGAATGATACGGTTCCTTACGAGAATAACCTTCCTGGTGAAACCCTTCCTGTGTTTCCTCACAAAATGGTAAAAGGTAATTATGGCCTTATCCCCTATTCACCCTTTGGAAATACAATGACGAAAGATGTTGCCATTGAAGCTATTAAAGGAGAGCAACTCGGTAAACGTGCGGCAACAGATTTTCTTTGCATCAGCTTTTCTTCCACTGATATTATTGGGCATACATTCGGGCCCAATTCGCTCGAAACTGCCGATTGTTATGTACGTCTTGACCGTGATATTGAAGCTCTGCTAAAATTTATTGATGATAATATCGGTATGGACAATGTGCTTGTATTTCTCAGTGCAGACCATGGTGTCGCACTCGCTCCCCAATTTGCAAATGATCAACACTTGAACGGTCATTATATTAATTCCGCCAGTGTTATGGAACAAGCAAATCAATACCTCTCTTCTGTTTTCGGCAACGAAAAATTTATCGTTGCCATGAGCAGTCAACAGGTATACCTCAATAAAAAATTAATTGCAGCTTCAAAAATTGAAGAAGAAGAAGTTGCTAAAAGAGTACGCGATTTCCTGACTGCACAACCCGGAATTCTCTGTGTTTGTGCTCCCAATTATGGTATCAATACCTGTGCACCCTATGTGGAGAATACCATTATGAATGGTTTTCAGCCTTCCCGTAGCGGCGATATTCTGTATTCTCTTTTACCGGGCTGGGTGGAGTGGTACCAGTCAAAAGGAACATCTCACGGCACTATTTATCCATATGATAACCATGTTCCGCTAATATGGTATGGTTGGAAAATAGCACATGGTACTACGGTGGATCCGTTGGTTATCCCGGATATTGCCCCCACTATTTCGAACTGGTTAAATATTGCTTTCCCGAGCGGCTGTACAGGGAAGCCCATCACAGGTATTCCACTGAAATAAAAGGTATCAACTAACTATTATTGAAGCCATCTCAAAATGATCAATTCAATGCTGTCCCGCTGTATCGGCTGAGTCGACGCAACATGACTCTGGGAGTTTTGAGATAGCTGCTGGGGAAAAAAGCGGAAGAGGAGCATCAAATACTGCTCACTAAATAATCAGTGAATCACCAATAACTTTGATATACCTTCCATTTTTTCCTGATTAAGAACCTTAACCAGGTATAAGCCATCAGGCCAGGTTACAGTTTGAATGTAGAAAGGCACTTCAAATGGAACCATCGAACTAAAGATTTGCTGTCCAATGCTATTACTTACCATAATCATGGCATTCACTCCGGGATGGTGTGAGAATTCTATATTTACATGATCACTGGCTGGATTAGGATAAAGTTTTAGTCCTGAAGAATTATCATTTGGTTCATTTATTCCGACTGTAGATGAAATCTTTAGGTTATCAATATAAAGATTATTGCCATGTCCACTGATGGCTTCAAACCGAATCATGACATTGGAATTTCCAAGGTAATTGTCAAGGTAAATGGTTTCCGTTCGCCATTCATTTTCATCTATCGGGAAATAATCGCCCGCGCCACTTGGAGGTAGTGTTGCCAGTTCATCCTTTTCCTTTTCATACAGCACATCCCAACTTGAACCACAATCAGCTGAAGCCTGAACCAACAGTTTATCAAAATTAGTGAGTCCACTATTCTGATAGTACCGGTAAGCGACATCAAAATTCATCACTGCATTTCCGGCAACAGAAAGATCCAGGTTTTTAATGTAGGCATCATTAATATTATCAGTGTTACTATAAAAAAAGGGCATCTGCAGCATGTAGTTATTATTACCGAATTCCTTCTCCTGGGTGTACATCTTCCAGCCATTTTCATCATCATTCTGCACAAAATATCCTTCGGGTAAAACAGCAGCTTCAAACTGTTGCGATACCGGCGAAGGAATGCTGGTGCCTACAATATAAAAATCAATCAAACCATCATTGTTACCTCCATTAATATCAGCTAGTCCATTTGCCTCTACTATGGAAACGGTAAGTTTATGAGAACCTGCTGTAACCTCAATGGCATCAAATTCAATAAGGTCGACAGCACCAGGTTCGAGGCTTCCTTCCCATTCAAAATATTGTGGTGATTGTGAATCAACAAAATATTTAATTAATGCATTAGTGAGTTCATTAGATCCATAGTTTACTATTTCTACTGAAGGGCTGATATATCCGGTACACTGATAATTGGGCACAGAATAAATTGCAGATACCCCTCCGTCATTTTCATTGAAAAAATCCTTTGAGATAAACAGTGCATTGTGATTATCGCTTATACCAGGCTGCTCACGATCGAATGACTGCGCATTTACCTGTTGCCAAAAAAAGCCCGGCGATGAGAGAAGGAAGAGGAAGAGGTTTCTCATGGGGTAATGATTTAAAGGAACGGTACGCTGAGATAATATAAAGTTAATATAAATACCAATACCGTGTACCACTTTTATTTCCACCGGTTTCGATGAAAGATACTGTGGAATCGATCACTGATGCATGCAAATAGAATAACCGGATCCGGAAACCCTGCCGTGACTTTTTGTTCAATCAAAATCATGCACTTTTTTAAACTCATGCAGCTATCCTTATAACATATTCTACTACCTGGCTTCCCGTTACAAATCCAGGCAGCCTTCATCATGATAACTTTCTACAAATTGTTCGGAGATTGAACTTGATGTTCTTTATAAAAACCTTCCAAATGATTTAGCGTCGGGGAGACTGCTCTTTTGATTTACAGGCAATATTCTCACTGATGATTATTGAAGATCTTCAGGCAGCGTCACAGGGTAAGCTTATGAGGCCTTCCCATGAAAACCTCACTTTAACTTTAAGGCTTAAAGACGCTGAAATTCAAATTGCGGGTATCCCTTTTCTCCAATGGAATTATAGAAATCTATAAAATGCAACTTCCAATATATTCCTTCCATGTCCCGGATTATGTAGTTAATGTCTGAACGCACCACATACGCCGCGTTGTCGAAATCAAAATATTTCCAATCATAACCAATTACATCACGTTTGTCTGAATAACTGAACGTAAGAGCTTTTTCATAATCAATGTCACCAAAGGACAACGTAGAATCAATTGCTACTGCTATACCCGGATTGATCAGGACACCTGTCACCAAATAGGGTAATGGCGGATCTTCATCATAAAAAATATGACGGTACCTGGTAAAAAGCATATCCCAACGTTGTTTGTCCGGTTCAATATCCAGAGTTGTTCCACCATTGTCAAAAGTGAAATAAATATAAGAAAACAATTCGTTCTTCGGAACCTGCTTTACATACACATCACTGCCATCCAGGTTTGCAAATTCAATTTCGTAATAATCATCGGTCAGACTTTGAAAAATAATTTTCTTGAAGCGCTGGGGAGCAGGTTTTTCATATCCAAGATCAACCACATATACCATACGGACATTCCTCCAGTCTCCGATAGCTGTTGAATCCATATTCCAGCTCGATTCATCCCATTTCCAATCTGCACCAAATGTATCTGTAACCGCATCAAAGTCCTGCGTATCCATGTTAGCTATCATGGCCAGGTTACCACCATTGATCCAGATATGCCATCCGGAGGGAGCTGCCTCAAAACATAAATCCCATACGTTATAATTACTGCCAAGTGTATCACCTGTTCCCATATCAAAATACTGTTGCCGCTTGTAATCCGGACCCATTCCAATCTGGCTGATTTGTGCATCTCCTGGTGGAGGAAGCATTACTGCAGTATCTTCTTTGAAACAGGAAGAAAATATACTTACTGTTGCAAGGATTAATATCCATCCCTTCATCACTTTAATTTTATTGCCTGACGTATGCATCTGAAAAATTCCAATGTTCTGTTTAATCCTTCAATACTTCCTTTCAAATCATGACCTCTTATCTATCTGTTATTCCTTATACAGCTTCAATCTTACGCTTGCAAAAACAAATCTTCCTACGGAATAGGGAATTGATTCACCACCGGATGAATGGATGGATCCTCCCAACCCATTGCTTTCAATATTCACCACGTTCAACAAATTTTTAACACCTGCTGAAAAGGACATGTGCTTTTTCAGTATGTATTTAGTAAGTGACAAATCAATAATTGTATATGGTTCTATGAAGGTTTGGTAAACGGCTCCATCTTCATCGACGTTAAAACCTGGTGTGGTTCCGGTATTTTTTAAGTAGACAGCACCTTCAAATCCAGCCTTTGGAAAGGTAACCACAAAGTTATTCTGAAACTCGGGTGTCAGCGAGAATTTATCAATGTCGAATGAATCAGACAATGAATTAAATAAGCCGGTAAGCGAAAAACCTGTGGTAAAGAAAATATGCGTCGATTTTAATGATGCAGAAAACGTACCTCCTGTAGTTCTGTACCTGTCAATGTTCACATAGGTATAAAGTTGTGAGGAAGGTTCGAGTAATGCGAGCGTAATAATGTTATGAATGTCATTGTAAAATGCTGATACTTCAGTTTTCAACTTAAAAGCACCTG
Source organism: Chitinophagales bacterium (assembly GCA_039919825.1). Lineage (GTDB taxonomy): Bacteria > Bacteroidota > Bacteroidia > Chitinophagales > UBA10324 > JACCZZ01. The sequence continues at coordinate 24,755 of JBDSEW010000098.1, forward strand.
CCTGATTCGCTGCGGTAAATGAAACGGCAAAATTATCAGAGGTTTCGGCCTCAAGGTTATTGTTTCCAAGCACGTTATGATTCACATCTACAAAATACAAATCAAGCTCCTTTAGCGTAGGAGCTCTAAAACCATGTGCATACGATGCACGCACCGAATAATTTGCAAGAAAATCATACTTCAGATTTAAAGAGGGAGTAACCGGTGCGCCATAGCGTGTATTGTATGAAAAACGAAGGCCTGGCCTGACATAAAAATCTTTGAACAACTGATATTCCAGGCTTCCAAAAAGCGCATAGTCATTAATATGTTGTTGCCCGGATAGCAATTTTGCTCCCTTCCCGTTTTCAAGATTAATGTCATATCCCGCCTGATAATTAAGTTTCCGGATCGGCAAATTATTGCTATAGGTTCCTCTTAGCGCCCATGAAGCAAACACAGCAGTATCCTGTGTTTCTTCTCCAGTCAGTAAACTCTGCTCAAGAGTTACCAGGTCCATTCTGTAAGTGTTCCTGATATGTTTGTAATAGGAATAAGCATTCGTCAATTGCAACTTTCCATTATTCTTGAATCGCCATTCGTTGGTTAGCGCATTGTTCCACCGGTTGGTCAGGTAATAATCATCAAAAGCATAAGCTTGGTAAGGAGTTAAAACAGGATTTCCGTTATTCTGAATTTTCTGTTCCAGGTAATCGCTTTTAAATCCTGCCTTCATGGATTTACCGAGATAATTATAATTGACGGAGGCAAAGTACTGCTGCTTGGGTTTCCATTCCATAAACCTTGAAGTATCTTCCTCTGAAAAACCGTCAAAGAAATAGCGCCCCCCGGAAAGTGAAATGGAATTGTTATTCTTTCGCCACAACAAAGCCGCATCCCCGTTAAATGTACCAACGGATTCATAATACAAATTAAGATCCGCTTCCAGCGGATAACTACTGCTTTTGCGTGTAACAATATTGATCAAGCCTCCAATAGCATCGGTTCCATAACTAACAGACATTGGCCCTTCAATGATCTCGATGCGTTCCACATTGTTCATGTTTATCTGGTTTAGATCAATGTTTCCATTTTCTCTTCCAATTATATTCACTCCATCAATAAGAATTTTTACGTTCTGGCCTGAGATACCATTAATGCTCAAGCTGCTTCCGAGAATGTTGTCCTGTGATATCCTGCAATTAAGCTGATTTGACAGCACATCTCCCAGGTCCTGTGCTGCCATCGATTGAATAGTGGCCTCATCAATTACTTTAACATTGTAAACAGATTTGTCGGAAGTATTGATGTCATATTGGCCGGTTACCACCACCTCATTCAGATCTACTTCTAATTTCTGAAGGTAAAAAGTATACGACAAAAATGGGATGACGGTATCCTGAATAGTTTTGTATCCGAATGCCTGTATATAAGCAATTGATTTTTCAGGATACGCATTTGTTGCCACACCATTCTTATCAGTGAAATAGATCTCTTGCTTTCTATCCGATTTTTTATTGAGTGACTGCAGAAGAATAATGGCATCGTCAACTGGTTGCTGAATTTCAGCATTCATCACCTTGATGGTACCGTATTCCTGCGCAAATGCAGGAAAAAGCAAAAGGGTGAAAATTAAACCAAGCCAACTTCTTTTTCGGTTTTCCATAAACTGTCAAGTCAAATCCCCCCATACTGCTTTTTAATCCGGAAACAGCCATCCGTTTTTTATCAGTGTGCCACCATCACTTTGAGATTCATGGCGTCACCTCCTGAATCGAGGCGGAGAAAGTAAAATCCATTTTCAAGATCAGGTAATGAGAATTGTTTTTGATTCAAACCCGCGCTTGCATCGGAATATGTTTGATATACCGTTATTCCATTTATATCACTTAAAGTAATGTTTAAATTATTTAATGATTTCCGGGTATTAAAAATTATGTTGAGCTTATCGCTAACAGGATTCGGATAAATTGCAGCGCTGGTGAAGGAAGCATTCAGATTACTGACAGAAGTAATTGCATTGTTTTGCTCCCAGGAAATATTTCCGGTAGAAGATCCTGCAAATTCTTTAAACACCAATTTGTAAATATTGCCATCAAGCGATTTTACAAAGTAGCACAAGGAGTCTGTCACAAAATATTGACCGACATTCATGTCAAAATATTTCCAGTCATATCCAATTTCAGAAATACTTGCGGTATAGGCATTGCTGTAGTCTGAAGCTTCTGCAGAATTCACATCAACATTATTTGCTTCAGCAACTGTTACTCCTACATTATTTAATACACCTGTCACAAGATAAGGCGTGTTGTCAGGAGGAAGCAAGGTTGTATAACGGGTGAATAAAATATCCCAGTTAGTGGTAACCGGCTCCAGGTTTAAAGGAGCACCATTCGTAATGGAGTAGTAAGCGAAATTTTTATCGGTATAATCTGTACCATTGAGAACAACTGTCTGATCACCCGTATTATCAAGATTAGCATAACGGAATGTCCAGTTCCCGAAATCTTTCTTGATGATCCAAAGTTTTTTATACGTAGCAGCGGTCTTAATAATGTAAAGTGAGTCACCTGTCACCACATGGGTATTTAAATCATAATCGCCCCAGCTAAAATCAGGAAATCCCGTTGATGATCTGTCAAAAGCACCAAATTCCCATGAAGTGTCGCTGTTAAAAAGTTGCTGCCACGATTGTAATCCGGTTGTATCGATACTATACCAGCCCGCCGTATCAGCATTCGGGACAGCATACAATGAAACTCCATTAGCCGAGTTAATAAAAATGGATGAATTTTGCAACCCGATTCTGAATGCAAGTTCCCAACTGTTGACTGCTGCTTCACCGGTTTGTCCTCCCTGCATTTTCCAAAATATCTCATTGGCATAATTGGGTCCCATAGTAATCGATTCCGTCTGCGCGCTTAGATTGAATGATGTTATAAAACTCAAAAGCAGTGTCAATAATTTTTTCATTTCCAGCCCTTTTTTTTGGTGCCGTCAAAGTTACGCTACACGTTTGCGGCAGGCCTGATATATATCATTCCTGTAGCTCTTTTTACAGTTGCATGACAATAAAATGAAGCATAATAAAGGTGGTTTTATTCCAAAACTACAGCCCCGCCTTTATATAATTGAAGGCGGTATTTCAATGAAGGCGATTGCAGCAATGTACCGAGAGAAAGCAATGGCCACTTCTCATCAATTCTTTTGATGGTATCTTCATTCATGCAGATGATATTGGGCCACTCACGGTCGAAGTTGTCAAACTCTTTAGTTTTGCGCGTGCCATCAAAACCAATATGCGAGATCATTTTTTCATCTTCTGCAGCTATCACATAGCTGTCCCGTCTTGGATCAAGGTTGTTGCTCC